>JAZSJF010000353.1:0-2271 GCA_045534195.1 Clostridia bacterium
CGCAGGACTTTCTCTTCTGGCTTAATACTCTTATACAGATTTCGCCCGTAGCACCTCTTTGTGCTTCCTGACCGTCATCTGAAAGGATATGAACATCGAATCCCGGAACGGGAAGTCCGATTGCACCGGGAACAGGCTCTGTCCATGGCTTGATTGTAGCAAGACAAAGACAAGTTTCTGTCTGACCGAAGCCTTCATATATCTTAAGACCAGTAGCATCATACCACTTGTTGAATATTTCCGGATTCAGTGCTTCACCTGCTGTACAGCAATGTGTAAGTGATGAAAGGTCATATTTCTTCACATCATTCTGAAGAAGCATTCTGTACATTGTAGGCGGTACACAGAAGGTAGTTACTTTATATTTTTCCATTTTTGAGAGGATATCAGCACCGTCAAACTTATCAAAGTCATATACAAGTACTGCACTTTCTCCCATCCACTGACCGTAGAGTTTACCCCAGAGAGATTTGAGCCATCCGGTATCGGAAATAGTGAAATGAACACCGCCGTCCACCACTCTGTGCCAGAATACACCGGTCATAATATGACCAAGGGGGTATTTGAAGTTGTGTGTGATAATCTTAGGATATCCGCTTGTGCCGGAAGAAAATGCCATAAGCATCATATCGTCTGCCTTCACTGCGGCTTTGCCTGTAGGTCTCTGCCATTCTGCAGATGCCATTTCAAAACCTGCCTCAAAGTCTATCCAGCCTTCCCCTGCATCCTTGTGTCCCAACACAAACTTCTTTTCTACAGTTTCATACTGACCTTCGCCTTCATCGAAGTAACTTGTTTCGTCTGCATCACCGGTAAGAATAACTGCTTTTATTCCGCCTGCATTGCAACGGTACACATAGTCCTTCGCCTTAAGCATATTTGTTGCCTGAACTGCAACTGCACCGATTTTGTGAAGTGCAAGGATTACAAACCAGAAATAGTAACTTCTCTTCATTGCAAGAAGTACCTTATCGCCTTTTTTGATACCCATATAATTAAGGTAGTTTGCGGCCTTGTTTGATGAAAGCATCATATCTTCAAAGGTAAAGAACTTCTCTTCACCGTCTTTTGATACCCATATCATAGCAAGTTTATCCGGTTTTTTCTTTCCCAGTTCGTCCACTACATCATATGCAAAGTTAAAATCATCATTATAAGTTAAAGTATAATTGGTTCTTGCGTCTTTTAAAGAGATAAAATCATCTCTTGACGCTCCCACAAATTTTTCGTATATAGCCATTATATAGCCCTCCATATTTTAGATAAAGTAAGTAAAATAGTTAGTGTTCTTATTCACCGAGGCTAAGAAAAGTTTCCGAACAAAACTCTTCCATCGGCTATTTAATGACTACTGCTATGAACTGTGCTTCCTTATCACCCATAGCAACCTCTGCGTGAGGTACACTTGAATCAAAGTACACACTGTCACCTTTGGATAATTCGTAAGAAATATCACCGATATAAAGTTTCATTTTTCCTGAAATCACATAGTTGAATTCCTGTCCCTCATGTCCGTGCATAACGGGAGGAGCATCGTCGGGAGTGATTGTCACAAGGAAAGGTTCTGCCTTCTTGTTTCTGAAGGTATAAGCAAGGTGTTTGTAGTCGTATTCATCTTCTCTTTTTACTGAATAACCTTCACCCTTCTTTACCATACAGCACATTGAAAGTGTAGGTGCATTACCGCTGATAAGATCGGTTACATCTATACCGAGCACCTCTGCTGCATTGTACATAAAACTAAAGGAAAAATCCATCTCGCCTCTTTCGTATGCACAATATGTATCAACATCAACACCCAGTTTCTGTGCCATTTCTTCTACAGAAAGTTCTACCTCTTCTCTCATAAAAGACAATCGCATTCCGATATCCTTTATCTGAGTATTCATTTTAATTTCTCCTATCCCTCATAGTTGTATCCGATTTCAACAGCCTTCATATTGAGGTCAAAAAGGTTCTGTTTCTTTGCAGATACTACTTTGCTCATTGCTTTTTCGATATTTTCGAAAGGAATAATACCGCTTTTCTTAATCATCATACCGATCATAATCATATTTGCAAGACCGGGGAGATTTTCATCAGATGCAATCTTTGTTGCAGGAATGTAATGAACTTCCACATCATCTCTTGCAACTTTTCTTTCGATAAGTGAAGAGTCAACAAAAATCTGTCCGCCTTTTACTGTAGCATTTTCGTATTTATCAAGTGACGGTCCGTTCATAGCGATGAGAATATCGGGCTTGTCAACGATAGGTGAACCTACCTTTGAAT
>JAZSJF010000047.1:0-4982 GCA_045534195.1 Clostridia bacterium
ACACCCATTCTTCCTATTATATATTCACTGTACTGGTGGAGTATATTGTTGAGCGGTTCTACTGCCTGCTCGTTTTCCACAATTATACTTATAACTGCAACTCTTGTTTCCATAATGTTCTCCTTATATAAAAATAAAATCGTGCCGGTTTGCGGCACGACAAAAAACATTCCTTCTATGAATATAATTGACGCACCTTTCAGTCAGATATCTCTTTGTGTCAGGATTGTATATATATTATATTATTTTTCGTGACAAAAGTCAATCGGATTACTGTTTCTTTTTGTTTTTACTGTTTCTTTTTGTTTTTGAGCCCTACAGGTGTGATGTCATAGTATTTTTTGAAAAGTCTGGAAAAATAATTGTAGTTCTTATATCCCATATACTCTGCCACATCCTTAAGCCCCATATTGTTACGGGAGATAAGGTCTTTTGCAAGGAGCATCTTTCTCTTGTTGATATATTCGGTGAGAGTGGTATTCATTTCTTTTTTGAATTTGTTTGATATATATTCTCTGGAGAGGTTTATTTCTTTGCTTATACTTGTGAGTGTGATGTTTTCTGTTATGTGTTCGTCAATATATCTGATTATCCTCATTATGTGTTCGTTTTTTGAATCAAGATTTTTTGCATCATTAAGTTCAAGAAGAATATAGTTCAGTATATTTGCGACTTTTTCTTTTGAATGATAATGCTGAGTAAGATGAGAAGGAGAAAATACCGATACAAGTTTTCTTATATCGGGAGTTATACAGTTTTTTATATGGGGTTCAAACATAAGAGATTGACCGTCATTTGCGGTAAAGTTAAAACTTACAAAGTGTACCGGCTTATCACCCTCTTTTCTTTCTCTTACACTTCCGGGCGGGATAAATACGGCATCATTTTTGTTAAGTACACACACCTTTCCGTCACAAAGATAGGTCATACTTCCGCTTAAGACAAAAGTAAAGTCGTAGTACGAAATCGGAAATGACGGAATGGCACTGCATTTGTCAAGCCTTACATTACAATAGTGGGAAACATTTTTCACTATATAATCAATCATAAATTCACCCCATTATATTAATATTGTGCAAAAAAGAAATCCATAGGATAAAACTGTTAGTTGCATTGAATATTCCTGAATTGTATAATATTATACAGATAGATTTATACAATGTCAATGTTAATTTTGTGCAAAAGGGGTGCTTTATGAAAACGCTTATTTTCGGAGATTTATCTCCTACAGACGCTTCAAATCCATATTTCGAAATGGGGGATATCGATACACTTTTTACCGATACGCTTCCGCTTTTTGAAGGTAATGACATTAATTTTGTAAATGTGGAGTGTGCTCTTACACACTCGGAGAATATTATCAAGAAGTTTGGTCCTGCTCTCAAAGCCACACCAAACACCGCACAGGTTCTCAAAAAAATCGGTGTGAATTACTGTACTCTTTCAAACAATCATATATTTGATTACGGGATAAAGGGAGTATGCGATACAATGGATGCTCTTGACAAGGCAGGTATTGTATACACAGGCTTCGGCAAAGACTATGAGGATGCAAGAAAGAATCTTGTAGTAGAAAAAAACGGAGAAAAGGTGTGCTTTATAACTGTTTGTGAGCACGAATACTCATATGCCACCGATGACAGGATGGGTGCAAGGGGCTATGATGCTTATGACACTATTGATGACATAAGAAAAGCAAAAGAACAAAACGACTGTGTAATAGTTATATATCACGGCGGTAAGGAACAATGCCGCTATCCCTCACCAAGGCTTATGAAAATCTGTCACGCTATGGTTGACAACGGAGCAGATGCAGTATTTTGTCAGCACAGTCATTGTATCGGATGCTACGAAAAGTATAACGATGGACATATACTTTACGGTCAGGGGAATTTTCATTTTGTGAAAGGTGTCAACGGAAATCCTCCCGAAAGTTGGAATACACTTCTTGCGGTGAAATATGATACAAAGACAAAAGAAATAGAGTTTGTACCTGTCAATAATACGGATAACGGAATCACTCTTTCCAAAGGTGAACTGAAAGATAAGATAATGAGAGAGTTTGAAGAAAGAAATCAAAGCCTTATTGACGGGAAATGGAGAGACGGTTGGCGTAATTTCTGTATCAGTATGAAGGAGCAGTACGAAAGTGTAATTGATCGCGCTCTCCTTGAAGAAAATCCTGATCTAAACAGACAACGCTTCTCCCATTATCTTGATTGTGAGGCGCATCTGGATGTGTTTCGGGAACTTTTTCCGAGTTGGAATGATACAAATGAAAAACAGTGCTGAAATACACTATATATTTGTTCAAAAATACCTATTGACAACTATATATTACGGTGCTATAATGATTCGGGTTGTGAGAAAACAACCCGAATTTTTTGTGAAATAAATATAGAAGGAAGTATTTATATGAGTACATTATTATCCATTTCAATAGCACTTCTTGCCGGTCTTATGATGACAAGAGTGTTTAAACCTTTCAAACTGCCTTCAGTTACTGCATATCTTATTGCAGGTGTACTGATAGGACCATATTGCATGGGTGCTCTCGGCATAGATGGACTTGGTTTCAATTCCCACGAAGCAGTGGAAAAACTTGGACTTATTTCTGATGTTGCACTTGGTTTTATCGCTTTTTCTATCGGTAGTGAGTTCAGAATGAGCGAACTTAAAAAAACCGGAAGACAGGCAGTAGTTATAGGTATTTTTCAGGCACTTGCCGCTACATTCTTTGTAGACCTTGCATTGATAGGTCTTATGTGGCTTATGCCCGGTAAACTTACAACACCTCAGGCTATCACTCTTGGTGCTATAGCAACTGCTACTGCACCTGCCGCAACTCTTATGGTAGTAAGACAGTATAAGGCAAAAGGACCTCTTACAAGTCTTCTTCTTCCTATCGTTGCATTGGATGATGCAGTAGGTCTTATAGTGTTTGCAGTGTCTTTCGGTATAGCAAAGACTCTCGTGTCCGGTCAGGTGGATATGATTTCCATCATTGTAAATCCACTTGTTGAAATTGTACTTTCTCTTACACTGGGTGCAATTATGGGATGGATTCTCACTCAAATTGAAAAGATGTTCAATTCAAATACAAACCGTCTTAATATGACAATCACATTTGTATTTCTTACAGTTGCACTTTCTATGATCAAGTTCCATATAGGACCTGTACATATCGGATTTTCATCACTTCTTGTATGTATGATGCTTGGTACAATATTCTGCAATATTTGTCCGTTGTCTGAAGACCTTATGGAAAAATCAGACAGATGGTATTCTCCGCTTTCTGCATTGTTCTTTGTAATAAGCGGTGCAGAACTTGAACTTAATGTATTTGCAGACTGGGCAATCGTTGTAATCGGTATAGTATATATCATCTTCCGTTGCTTAGGTAAGTACTACGGAACATTCATCAGTGCAAAGGCTACAAAGTGTGACAAGTCTATAGTCAGATATCTTGGTATCACACTTTTCCCTCAGGCAGGTGTTGCTCTTGGTATGTGTGCAATTGCGGCGGCAGAACTTCCTGGACAGGGTGCTCTTATAAGAAATATCACACTTTTTGCGGTGCTTATATATGAACTTGTAGGTCCTCTTATGACAAGAGAAGCCCTTAAGGCTGCAGGAGATATCAAGCCGATGAGTGATGAAGTAAAGATGCGTCGTCAGACCAAACTGGAAAACGCAAAGAAAGCAAAAGCAGAATAATCTATACAAAAATCCGAATGTATACACATTCGGATTTTTGAAGTGAGGAACAAAAGATATGAACAGTATTAAAGAATATGTTTTGAATTTTGTAAAGTGGATTTTTGTATCACTGATTCTCGGAAGTGTGTGTGGTGTGGTAGGAAGCGCCTTCCATCACGCGGTAGATATTGTCACCGAAATAAGAACAGAGCATATATGGATAATGGCTTTTCTGCCTGTGGGCGGACTTGTTATCTGTGCAATTTATTCAATGTTCAGAAAGTGCGGTGACTTAAGCACAAACAGAGTGATAGAAGGGGCAAAAGGCAAAGAAGAAATTCCCTTTGTTATGGCTCCTCTTATCTTTGTGACAACTGTTATTACACACTTTCTCGGAGGCTCTGCAGGAAGAGAAGGTGCTGCGCTTCAACTTGGAGGAAGTTTCGGTTACAAAACTGCAAAGATACTCAGAATAAAAAAAGAAAATATCAGATATGTGGTAATGGCAGGTATGAGCGGAGTGTTTGCCGCGCTTTTCGGCACACCTCTCACTGCTGCATTCTTCTCTATGGAAGTAATGACTGTAGGTTCTGTGTGCTATAAGGGGATTATCCCATGTGTGATTACTGCATATGTGGGAAGTGTTATTTCGTCCCTTTTCGGATGCCACGGAGTACATTATGATAATATTGCTTCTTACGGACTGTCTGCAGAAAGTATAATTCCGGTAGTGGTTGTATCAATTTTATGTGCATTGACGGGAATGCTTTTCTGTACTGCCATTCACAAGACAGAGCACCTTTCCGATAAGTATATTCCAAACAAATACTTAAGAGGTGTTGTGGGCGGTGGGATTATTGTCATTCTTGCTCTTGTACTTCGTACTGCAGATTACAACGGTGCAGGTATGAATGTGATTGACAATGCCATTTCAGGTGAGGCAAGATATGAAGCATTTTTATTAAAGATTGTATTTACTGCCATAACCATTGCCGCAGGTTTTAAGGGCGGAGAGATTGTGCCTACATTTTTTATCGGCTCAACTTTGGGATGCTCGGTTGGACTTATATTGGGATTTGATCCCTCATTCTGTGCATCTTTAGGTTTTGTGGCACTGTTTTGTTCAGTAGTCAACTGTCCTGCCGCGTCACTGTTTCTCGCTGTGGAAGTGTTTGGCGGAGAAAATATCATTCTTTATGCCATTGCCTGTGCGATAAGTTTCGTTATGTCAGGCAGATGCAGTCTTTATTCAAAACAGGAGTTTTCAGTAAATAAATATTTTT
>JAZSJF010000037.1:0-2997 GCA_045534195.1 Clostridia bacterium
GCCTTTGAAGCATAATATGTGTATTTGTTTCTTGCCTGTGATTCCCCTGCAAATGCAGTCATAAGATTCTGTTCTGTTTTTGTACCTTTTAAATTGCTCATTTTTATATCCTCCTTAAAATTTAAATAATAGAATACTCAAAATTTTCAAAATGAAGTTTAACTCCCACATCAGAGCCTGCAGGCAACAAAGCCAATGCTATAAACATTTCATTTGTACCGTCAACCTCTGTCAATGTGGCGTAATCTCCTTCAATCTTTGTCAAGATATAATCCTTAGGTTCCATATAAACCACCTTATGAAATAAACTCAAATCTCTTAAAGGTTTTGCCATCTCTCTCCACTGTTTCATTCCACATGGATGCAGGTCTTACATACAGAGGATTATCCTTGTACAACCCTCTGTACACAACCATATCTTCCATTGTTTCAGAATGCTTCGCAATGGCGATTACTTCATATTCATTACCTTTAAAATGTCTGTATTTACCAATTTTTATTTCCATAACAGCCTCATCCGAGTTGCGCTTTGATTACTTCAACAGAAGCCTTCAGAGCATCCTCTATTCCCTGAGGATTCTTACCGCCTGCCTGTGCACCGTCAGGTCTTCCACCGCCGGCACCGTCAACATATTTTGCAATTTCCTTAACAACATTTCCGCAATGAATACCCTTTGATACCGCGCTCTTTGATGCAGTAACATAGAGAGAAACCTTGCCGTCAACATCAGAAAGGAATACACCTACAACGTCATTAATCTTATTTTTGAGTTCATCACCTGTAGTTCTCAATGCCCCCATATCTGCACCATCGAGTTTGCCTGATACTACTTTTATACCGGCAATTTCCACTGCAGATGCAAGCATATCATCAAGTCCGCCTTTTGCAAGTTTTTCGTTAAGTTTATTGATATCCTGCTTCAAAGACTTGATTTCGGAATTCATTGATGAAATCTTATGAAGAATTTCTGTTGAATTTACTTTGAGTTCCTGAGAAATCTCATTTACAAGAGCATCTTTTTCGTTTAAGTATTTCACAACACCAAGACCTGTTGTTGCTTCGATTCTTCTTGTACCTGCTGCGATACCTGATTCAGAAAGAATCTTGAATATACCGATGTTTGAAGTGTTTTTCACATGTGTACCGCCACAAAGTTCGATACTGAAATCACCCATTTTTACCACTCTTACAACATCGCCGTACTTCTCGCCGAAAAGTGCCATAGCACCCAGTTTCTTCGCTTCATCTATAGGCATTTCATTACAGGAAACACAAAGAGAATTGAATATTTCTCTGTTTACAATTTCTTCTACTTCTCTGAGTTGTTCCTTTGTAACCGCTTCATAGTGAGTGAAGTCAAATCTCAGTCTTTCGTCATTTACAAATGAACCCGCCTGTTCAATATGGTCACCTGCAACCATCTTCAACGCTTTCTGCAAAAGATGTGTAGCAGAATGGTTTGCAGCGATTTTTGCTCTTCTTTCTTTGTCTACTTCAGCATGACACTTGTCACCTTTTTCGATATAGCCATCCACAATCTGTGCTGCTACGATGATTCTTCCGTCACGAAGTTTCTTTGCATCGGTCACTTCAAGTTTTGCATTATCAGTTGTGATAATACCTGTATCCCCTACCTGACCGCCGCCTTCACCGTAGAAAGGTGTCTTTGAAAGTACGAGAGTCACTGTGCCGTTATCATATGAAGCACTGTCATTGAAATCATCATTATAGTAGATTCCGAGGATTTCCGTATCACATTCAAGAGTGTCATATCCCACAAATTCAGGTGAAGGAAGTGCAAGGAACTTTTCAAACATTTCGTCCTTCCATCCAAGTGAATCTGCATCCTTGATAGCATCTCTTGCACGCTGTCTTTGTTCATTTACATATGTATTGAAGCCTTCCACATCTACGGAGTAACCTTTTTCGCCAAGGATTTCCACAGTAAGGTCTATAGGGAAACCATATGTATCTGAAAGTTTGAACGCCTTGTCGCCTGAGAGAAGTTTTGTACCTTCCTTGTCCATTTCTTCCACATAGGAATTAAGGATATTAAGACCATCATTTACAGTTCTTGCAAAACTGATTTCTTCAAGTTCTATAATCTTTTTGATATAATCCTTCTTTGCTACAAGTTCAGGATAAGCATTTTTGTTTTCTTCAATTACTGTATCACAAACTTTGTAAAGGAACGGTTCTTCCACACCAAGAAGTTTACCGTGACGGGCAGCACGTCTGAGAAGACGTTTCAATACATAGCCTCTTCCTTCGTTTGCAATCTTTACGCCGTCACAAATCATAAATGTGGTACTTCTGATATGGTCTGTGATAACACGGAGAGAAATATCGTTATTTTTGTCTTCGCCGTATTTAACGCCAGCAATTTCTGAAATCTTTGCCATAATATTTCTTACAGTGTCTACTTCAAAGATACTGTTCACGCCCTGCATAATACAAGCGATTCTCTCCAATCCCATACCTGTATCAATGTTTGGATGTGCAAGGCGGTTGTAGTTGCCGTTTTCATCTTTGTCAAACTGAGTGAAAACAAGATTCCAGAATTCAACAAATCTGTCACATTCGCAACCCACTTTACAGTCAGGGCTTCCGCAACCTGCTTCTTCCCCTCTGTCAAAATACAATTCAGAACAAGGTTTCCGAGGTCGCTGGGGGATTTCCCAGAAGTTGTCTTCCTTACCCATGCTCACAATTCTGTCAGGAGATACACCCACTTCTTTTGTCCAGATTTCGAATGCTTCATCGTCATCTTCATAGATAGTAACCCAAAGTCTGTCTACAGGAAGTTCAAGCACTTTTGTACAGAATTCCCAAGCCCATCCGGTAATTTCGTGTTTGAAATAATCACCGAATGAGAAGTTACCGAGCATTTCAAAATATGTACCGTGATGTGCAGTCTTACCTACTGATTCGATATCAGGTGTTCTGATACACTTCTGACAGGTAGTTACTCTCTTTGAAGGAGGTGTTTCCTATCC
>JAZSJF010000445.1:0-7450 GCA_045534195.1 Clostridia bacterium
GTATATGCGGCAAAGGCGGCATACAAATTATCTCTCAAATATGATGTGGAAATGCCTATAGTAAGTGAAGCGTACAATGTACTGTTTAATGATGCATCACCAAGGGATGCCATCATATCTCTTATGACAAGAGACAAAAAAGACGAAACCAAATAATCTGTATTGCAATTTGGGATATATTGGTATATAATCATAAAGGATATAAATATATAACATTTAGGAGGAACAGAAATGAGTTATTTAAAACTTGATGTATCAAAACTTTCACCCTTCGTATCTGACGAAGAAATTATGAATATGAAATCCACAATCGAAAATGCGGCAAAGACTCTTGAAGAAAAGACAGGCGCAGGAAACGATTTTCTCGGTTGGTTGGATTTGCCTGTAGATTATGACAAAGAAGAATTCGCAAGAATCAAAAAATGCGCAGAAAAAATTAAATCAGATTCAGATGTACTTCTTGTAATCGGTATCGGCGGTTCATACCTTGGAGCAAAGGCTGCCATTGATATGCTTACAAGTTCATTCTACAATCTCAACACAAAAGAAGACAGAAAGACTCCACAGATTTTATTCTGCGGAAACAGTATTTCTTCCACATACCTTGCAGACCTTATCGAGTATGTAAAGGATAAAGAAATCAGTGTAAATATTATTTCAAAGTCAGGTACAACTACAGAACCTGCACTTGCTTTCAGAATCTTTAAGGAACTTCTTGAAGAAAAGTACGGCAAGGAAGGTGCTAAAGAAAGAATCTACGCTACTACCGACAAAGCAAGAGGAACTCTCAAAGGTCTTGCTGATAAAGAAGGATACGAAACATTTGTTATCCCTGACGATGTAGGCGGAAGATTCTCAGTTCTCACAGCAGTTGGTCTTCTTCCTATCGCTGTTGCAGGTATCGACATTGACGAAATGATGAAGGGTGCACAGGATGCAAGAGAAGAATTCAAAAAGCCTTATGAAGAAAATGACTGCTACATATATGCTGCAATCAGAAATATTCTCCTTAGAAAAGGCAAACAGATAGAAATCATGGTTAACTATGAACCACGCCTTCTCTACTTCTCTGAATGGTGGAAACAACTTTACGGCGAAAGCGAAGGTAAGGACCAGAGAGGTATATTCCCTGCATCAGTAGGATTTTCTACAGACCTTCACTCAATGGGACAGTACATTCAGGACGGCGCAAGAACTATTTTTGAAACAGTCCTTAATGTAGAAAAGCCTGAAAAGGATGTTGTTATCAAAGAAGCAGAAGGCAATATCGACGGACTAAACTTCCTTACAGGAAAGACAGTTGACTTTGTAAATCAGAAAGCATTTGAAGGTACACTTCTTGCTCATACAGACGGCGGTACACCTAATATGGTTCTCAATATTCCTGAGATTACACCATATGCTTTCGGAAACCTTGTATACTTCTTCGAAAAGGCTTGCGGCATAAGCGGATATGTTCTCGCTGTTAATCCATTCAATCAGCCTGGCGTTGAAGCATATAAGAAAAATATGTTTGCTCTTCTCGGTAAACCGGGTTATGAAGATATGAAGGCAGAGTTAGAGGCAAGATTGTAATTTAATACTATTATATAATGAAAGGATGAGTGCGATTATGTACTCATCCTTATTTTGTTTAAATGCGTGACAGAGGACGGTTCCTTGTAACTGACATATTTTTGACATATTTTTGTTTGCTGTACGGTTTTATGGACATATGGATGTGTATAATGAAATCAGGTAAATCAAACAGGTGTTAAGGAGGAAGATTATGAGAAGAACCTATCTTGATAAATTTATTCTGCCAACGGTTGATTGTGAAGATGATTTTATATCCCGTATAAAAATGACTTGCTTTAATAATTTTTATCCCTTTGGTGTTTTGCCGGAAAAATTCAGAGATTTAAAATTATTTCCTTTGACTATTTTGTATGGCGGAAACGGATGCGGAAAAACAACAATACTGAATCTGATTGCAGAAACACTGGGGATAAAGCGGAGTATAAAAATCAACAAAAGCAGTTTTATGGAGGATTATATCCAAATGTGCCATTACAAAATGGATGAGGAGCCGGCTATAAGTAAAATTATCACCAGTGATGATGTGTTTTCCAGTATTTTTTTAACAAGAGAAAAAAATGATATAATTGATAAAAGGCGTGAAGGTGCATTTGAGTTCAGTAGCAGATGCAAGGCACCGGGTGTTTGGGTAAAAGATATGATGGAAGATATGGTTGGAGATGAAAAATGGATTGATAATCTTGATACTCTTCTGAAAATTACTTCTGCAAGACGGAATTCAAAGTCACAGTTTGCAAAAAAAACCGTAGGCGGAAATATCATAGGGAAATCAAATGGAGAAACGGCACTTGAGTATTTTTATAAGAATATTCAGGAACCGGGACTATATCTTCTGGACGAACCCGAAAACAGTTTGTCTGCAATCTACCAGAGGGAACTTGCACAGTATTTGTCCGACTCTGTGAGATTTTTTGATGCTCAATTTATTATAGCAACTCATTCACCGTTTATGCTTAGTATTCCCGGAGCCACAATATACAATCTTGATTCTGAGGAATTTTGTGTTACTGATGACTGGACAACCCTGGATAATATGATTGAATACTATGAGTTGTTCAGACAATATGCGGACGAGTTTGAAAAATGTTAAGGAGATGAGGCTTAAGTGTACTCATTCTCGTAATAAAACCACATGATCAGAAATCGTTTCCCAACAAAATTTATGATACTTTTATTATATATACATTATGTATAGATTGACTTTTATACATAAAAAATGTAAAATCAGTTTAGGTGAATTGGGGATATGCCTAACCTTGCAATTTGAAAAAGAAAGGCTGGTAAAACATTCGTATCACTCTTTGGTATAATTAATCTATGATATATTAATAATGTATTGTTATATTTTGTAAGGAAGTTGGTAGATAGGTATGAGAGTAGGTAGTCTATTTTGTGGTATGGGTGGTATTGATCTTGGCTTTCAGCAAGCTGGATTTGAAATTGTATGGGCAAATGAAATTGATACGGCAGCCTGTAATACATATAGACATAATTTTGGAGATAAGTGTTTGATAGAGGGAGACATTCGGTATATTGATAAGAGTAAAATTCCGCAATTTGATGTATTAACTGCGGGTTTTCCTTGTCAGCCGTTTTCATTAGCAGGACCTCATAATGGCTTCAAAGATAAAAGAGGAAATTTGTTTTTTGAAATTGTTGATGTTGCAAAGTGTGTTCAACCTAAAATAATATTTTTAGAGAATGTTGCAAATCTTATTGATCATGATGATGGTAGGACGTTTATCACAATATATAATGCTTTATCTGAATTGAATTATATTTTGAAATATCGTAATTTGCCTTCCAATGAATATGGTGACACTCCTCAAACAAGAAACAGAACATATGTAGTTGCGTTCAAAGATGAAGTAATGTGTGAGAGATTTAGGTTTCCTGATCCCATAAAGCAAACTATTGGGATATTCGATGTTATAAAAAGAACGGAAAAGCAAAAAGATGTATATTATTATAGTTCAAAAGACCGGATCTGGGATTATATAACGGAAAGAGTGAAGAGGGACGATTCAATATATAGAGTTCATCATTCGGGGATTTATCTTGCGAAAAATCAATCATGTCCAACATTGACTGCGTCAATGGGAATACGTAACGATATGGTTCCTATTATAATTGATAATTTTGGATATCGAAAATTAACGGTGCGTGAATGTCTTGATTTTCAGTGTTATCCTGCTAATTTTTCTTTTCCATTAGGAACATCAATGCAGGATGCTTACAAACAAATAGGGAATTCTGTTTGTGTGACAGTTGTGCGGAGAATAGCGGAACAAATAAAATGTGTTTTGGAGGGTAAAAATGAGGTATAGCAATATCAAAGTGGAGCAAATTAATGAAAAATGCGAAGTTATAAACGATTACGGAGAAATATTATCGCGTACAGAAATGGTGAGAATCTTTAAACAATATTTTCCTTCGTTAGAAGATAAAAACGGATGTTTATATGGCAGACAAGGTTCGGAAAATTTTTGTATTTATTTCAAAAATATAAGTTATTTAGGAACCCTACACCCTTATTTTAAAAAGAGAATTCAAATAGGGGATAATTTTAGGGGAATATATGCTCAAAACACTAGAAATGGAATACATACATTATTAATGGGCGTTTATAAATATAAAAAAACCATACTATTTGTTGATTTTGATGTTGAAAAATATGCAATAAGAAAGGCACATAATTCATCTGCTCATGTGTATACGATTGATTTAAAAAATGGATTGTTGTATGGAATTTTTCAAAAAGAGGATATAAATAAAAATTTAATTACAGTCATTAATACGGACAATGTTGATAAATATTTAAAAAGCAAGTTTGATAGTAGTGTAGATTTACGCTTAGATTTCATTCAAGTTCTGGATGACTTTTTTGAAAAACTACCTAAATATTGGCATGGAAAAAAGTCATATGAAGAAATGAAAAATGCGAATTTTAATAATGCATTACAGCCAGAGTGGCCGGGATTTTATTTGGAATATAGTTTATCCAAATACATCGAAAAGAATAGTGTTGAAAATATTATTAGATATTCACAGAATAAGAAGAAAGGTGCAATAGATTTGGATTTATATTTCCCTCAATTGGGATGCTACGGCGATTTAAAGGCACATAGTAATGATTCTCCTGGTATTCAAGGTAATGATTGGGATACGATAATGTCGCTTGTTAGTGACCAAAGTATTTACTATATTATATGTAATCATAATACTGAAAAGGATAAAAATCACAACTATGAAGTTACAATGTTTTGGAACACATTGTTAGAAAAAGACGATTTAATGAGTTATTCAAGTAGGATGAAAAACTCAGTAGAATTAACATCGTATTTGATTTTGGAAATCAATAGATTTAATAGTTGTTATTTAGATGTGTTTAATCAGGGACATAATAGTGATGGTAATTCTCGAGCACCTAAGATTTCTATAAAAAAGCAAAATATTAGCAATTTCTTGATACATCAAATAAATTTTTAAATTTAGCTAGACATATATAAGGATCTGCGATATAATTTTTACGAGGTGAGAAAATGAGGAAATTTAAATTTATAGATTTATTTTCGGGAATTGGCGGATTTCATCAAGCTATGGTACAACTTGGGGGAAAATGTGTGTTTGCTTCAGAAATAGATCCATACTGTATAAAGACGTATCACAGCAATTATTGTCTTGATGCAAATCATGATATAAGGGAAGTTAATGCACAAGATATACCTAATCATGATGTACTATGTGCAGGTTTTCCTTGTCAAGCATTTTCCAAGGCTGGGTATCAAAAGGGAATGAGTGATACTCGCGGTACATTGTTTTTTGAAATAGAGCGTATTCTGCAATATCATAAAACAAAGTACATTATTCTCGAAAATGTTAGAAATCTTGTTTCGCATGATGAGGGAAATACATGGAGTACAATACGTAGTCATTTAAAAGCAATTGGGTATAGATTAACACCTATTCCAATAATTATTAGTCCGCATCAACTTGGAATTCCTCAATTAAGAGAAAGAGTTGTTATGCTTGGTATTTACGATCCTGATAATGTAGATAAAGATTTGATGATTTCATTTGGTAACTTGAAAAATAAGGATGAAAATTCTATCTATGATATTCTAGAAGAGGGAAATGTTGATGAAAAATATTATATCAGCGAAAAAGAGGAATATGTTTTAACTGCTTGGGATGAATTCTACAAAGGAATAAAAGAGACGGTAATTGGATTTCCAATATGGGCAGAATACTTTCGCGATAAAGATGAGGAAGAAGATTTTCCTGACTGGAAAAAAGATTTTGTTAGAAAGAATAAGCAACTATACGAAAATAACAAAGTGTTTATTGATAACTGGCTTGTAAAATATGATAATCTTGTTTCTTTTACGCCAACGCAGAGAAAAATGGAATGGCAAGCAGGAGAAAAAATTTCATCTTTATGGGACGGAGTAATACAGTTTCGTCCATCAGGAATAAGGGTAAAAACTGATTGCACCTTTCCAGCGTTAGTAGCCATTGTGCAAATTCCAATAATTGGAAGATATAAACGAAGATTAACAGTAAGAGAGGCAGCAAGACTCCAAAGTTTTCCAGATACATTCATTCCTGATTCTGATGACCATCAGGCTTACAAGCAATTTGGTAATGCGGTTAATGTAGATGTGATTAAGGAATCGGCAAAGAAACTTTTTAAAATAGAATAGTGGATTTGATGACCTCTAGGTTTTGTATGTTTCATTGACTAAATATATTAAGCACAAATGCATTTGCTAGTGAAATGATAACTATCTTTTGCGCTCTTCAGACAAAGAATGAGAAGTTTTGAAGTATGTGAAAAAGGACTAATTGGATTTATCCAAAAAACCATCCGTTTTTAAAAAATCGGATGGTTTTTTATGTATAAACGAAAAAATATTCAGAAAATGATGTAACAATTACTTCATAAAAAATTAATTTTTGTGTACCATATGTTGTTGTGCTTTGAATTTGCAAAAAATGCGGTTGTGACTTTTTGTGTATACAGATAGGGTTTCGGGATTTTTGGTAATTTTAAGGAAACTGTCTCCACCATATCTTGTGTTTCAAAATTGTTAAAAACACGAAATGTAGTCAAAATTTAATAAAAAAACTCTTGCATTATTTAATATATATGGTATAATATTTCATACACGAGCAAATATGGAACACAATATATAGATATTTTTGGAAAGGATATGGGGAAAATGAAGATTATCAAGCGTAACGGAACCGAAGTCACCTATGATTTGAACAAGATTATAATCGCTATCAGAAAGGCAAACGACGGTGTTTTGCCAAGTGAAAGACTTACAGAAGAGCAGATTGATATCATCAGCCAGAATGTAGAAAAGGCTTGTCTTAATATCAATCGTTCTCTCAACGTGGAAGAAATCCAGGATATGGTGGAAAACCAGATTATGGATCAGAAGGCTTTTGCCGTTGCAAGAAACTACATAACATACCGTTATACACGTTCTCTTGCCAGAAAGGCAAACTCAACTGACGAACAGATTTTGTCACTTATCGAGTACAACAACGAAGAAGTAAAACAGGAAAACTCAAATAAAAATCCTACCGTAAACAGTGTACAGCGTGACTATATGGCAGGTGAGGTAAGTAAGGATATCACAAAGAGAATCCTTCTTCCTCAGGATATTGTTGCCGCTCACGAGCAGGGACTTATCCATTTTCACGATGCTGACTATTTTGCTCAGCATATGCATAAGTGTGTCCTTGAAAACCTTGAAGATATGCTTCAGAACGGTACAGTTATCTCAGGTACAATGATACATCAACCCCTAACAGTCTCTACTGCTTGTAATATTGCCACACAGATTATTGCTCAGGTTGCATC
>JAZSJF010000147.1:0-1535 GCA_045534195.1 Clostridia bacterium
GTACGCCTTCGGGTAACCCGAAACCAAAGGTTTCGGCTCAGTTTCTTCGTTCTGAAGTCTTTTTCCTATTCCCTTAATCATAAAAACAGGGACTGAAAAATAGATTTTTTACAGTCCCCCCGTTAATATTACTTATCAAACTTCTCCACACAAATCACATAAGGTGCATCAGGTGAATTCACAATATGATATCTGGATATACCATAGTATTTTTTATCGTAGGATGAAAGCATCTCAAGAAGCGCCTCACTCTCTCTTCTTCCCTCAGGATGTCCCGGATAAACAGAGATAACAAGTATTCCGCCTTTCTTAAGAATATCTATTGCATCCCTTACTGCATAAAGTGTACTGTCAAGCATTGTATGTACACTCTTATCGCCACCGGGCAGATAACCGAGATTAAACATTCCGCCGTCAATTTCCGTATCTATGTATTTTTTTGCATTGGAGTGACTGTCGCAGATAAGAAATGTTTTTGCAGTAACATTTTCACAATCAAGTTTTTCTTTTGTTTTGATAAGTGCCTCTTTCTGAATATCAAAGGCATACACTGTACCCTCAGGAACCAGTGAACACAGATAAAGTGTATCATAGCCGTTGCCCATTGTAAAATCCGCAAGAACACCATCGGGTTTTATATTAATCTGATTTATAAATTTTTTTGCTACATCAAGCAGTTGTATCATCATATACCTCTCTTATTCAATATACTTCCAATTGTCAAAATATCCTGTGCGTGTTTCGTACTGACCATTCTGTTCATTGTAATATCTGTAATGAGTTCCATATTGCTTTTCTCCGTAACGAAACTCCCCTTCATAATAAAGATATATATCATGAAGATTCTCCTGTGCATTGTATTCTATTTCATACCATTTGCCGTTGTGCCAGTTCCCGTCTTTGAACTGACCGACAAATCTCTTATAGAACCCCTCATAAAAAGGATTTCCTTTTGCAGAGTATTCAATCCCTAAGCCATCTCTGAGGTTGTTTTTCATTTCTCCTTCATACAAAAGTCCTGATGCATTATCGCCAATATGACAATACAGAGTTGCATTTCCGTTTAGCACACCGTTTTCCCATTCGCCAACACAGGATATACCACCGCCTGTAACATTGTACATTGTTCCCTTGCCGTTTAGTAATCCATTGAAAAATCCTCCTACATACATCACATTTTCACCTGCAGAAGAGATTTCTTCTATCTGTCCATTATCCTTGTAAATCAGATAAGGAGTATTTGTATATATATCATAATTTCTTGATCCGTATTCAAACATTGTGCCATCGCCGTGGGCAACACCGTTTACCACATTTCCTTTATAATATATACTTCCTGCACCATCAACGGATTCATCCTTATAATATATCACGCCATTTTTATCGGTATAGCCGGGAGCATAAAGGACCTGAAAATTTTTCTGTTGGAAATGCCCATAATTATGGAACTGAAAACCGAACAGATCGTAATAGATTTTACCTTTGTATACGGATTTTCCGTCTTTGAACAACTCCCCATAAGTCGGAGGCCAAGC
>JAZSJF010000135.1:0-6124 GCA_045534195.1 Clostridia bacterium
CGCAGGAAGCACATTCAAGCGTCCTGAAGGCTACTTTGCGGGTAAACTAATCCAGGATAGCGGACTTAAGGGATATACTGTAGGCGGTGCTCAGGTGTCAGAGAAACATTGCGGATTTGTAATAAACAAGGACAGTGCTACATTTAAAGATGTTATGACACTGATACAGGATGTAAAAAATATCGTATTTGATAAGTTTGGCGTAGAACTTTGCGAAGAAGTAAAAATTATTAAAAGAAAAGAGGAGGATATTAAATGAAATTTGTTATTATAACCGGTATGTCAGGCTCAGGCAAGAGCCAGGCGGTTAATTTTATGGAAGATATGGGATATTATTGTATAGATAATATGCCTCCGAGCCTCTTTTCCAAATTTGCTGATCTCTGCAACCGTTCTGAGGGTAAATTTGACAAAATTGCTTTTGTAATTGACACCAGAACAAGGGAACTTTTTACCGACGCTCTTGATGCACTTGACACTTTGAAAGAACAGGGCGAAAACTGTGAAATTGTCTTTCTTGATGCAAGTGATGAGGTTATTCTTAAAAGATACAAAGAGTCAAGAAGAAATCACCCCCTTGCCGATAACGGAAGGGTAATTGACGGTATAAAAAAAGAAAGAGCCATTCTTTCCGATATCAAGAAAAAGGCAGATTATATAGTGGATACATCCACAATGCCCACAAAGAGTCTGAAAGCATATCTCAATTCTGTTTTTAATGACAGAGAGGACGAAGCAAATATATTTATAAATGTATTGTCATTTGGTTTTAAGTATGGAATACCACTGGATGCAGACCTTGTGTTTGATGTGAGATTCTTACCTAATCCTTATTATGTTCCTGAACTCAAACACCTTACAGGTCTTGATCAGGAAGTTCAGGATTTTGTAAATAATTCCGAGCAGACAGAGGAATTTAAGAAAAAACTTGATGATATCATAAAGTTTACTCTGCCGCTATATGTGGAAGAGGGAAAATCGCAACTTGTAATAGCAATAGGATGTACAGGCGGTAAACATCGTTCGGTGACAATTGCAAACCATGTATATAAAACCATAATTGATATGGGATTTGCAGTGAAGATCTCTCACAGAGATGTTAGCAGACTTAAGTAATATATTTTTGATTTGAATTTATATGGGATAATAAGCACAGGCTTATTTCGGTTGTGTATCTCTTTTCGGAGGGTTTATATTATGATAGATTTCGAAAATAAGGAGTTTATGAACAAACTCCGCAGACTTAAAATTGTTGCGATCGGCGGTGGTACAGGCATTTCAACAATGCTTCGCGGTATCAAAAAATACACCAACAATATCACCGCAATCATTACCGTTGCCGACGACGGCGGCGGAAGCGGAATACTGAGGGCGGATATGAATATGGTTGCCCCCGGTGATGTGAGAAACTGTATGTTGGCTCTTGCAGATATGGAATCTGTAATGGATAGTCTTCTTAACTATCGTTTTGATTCGGGAAGACTGAGCGGACAGAGTATGGGCAATATAATTCTTGCGGCTATGTACAAACTGTCTGAGGAAAATTTTACTGAAGCGGTAAAGAAAACCTGTCAGGTACTTGCTGTCAAGGGAAGGGTTCTTCCGGTAACCAATGCAAATGTAAATCTGGGAGCAAGATTGAGCGACGGAAGCGTTGTTCTCGGTGAATCTACAATTCCGAATTCAGTATTCAAAAATAAGCAAAAAATCAACGAACTCTTTCTTATTCCGAAGAAAGTTGAGCCGGCAGAAGACGTAATAAAGAGTATTAACGAGGCTGATCTTATTGTACTCGGGCCGGGAAGTCTGTATACAAGTATCATACCAAATCTGCTTGTTGACGGTGTGAGCGAGGCGTTGAAAAATGCAAAGGCAAAGAAACTCTATGTGTGCAATATAATGACACAAAAAGGAGAAACAGACGGATATACTGCATTTGACCATGTGAGAGCAATCAACAGTCACGCAGGTTGCGATATAATTGATTATTGTATTGTCAACGACGAACCGATTCCGGAAAATATGAGCCTTAAATACAAAATCAATAATTCATTGCCCGTCAGAGTTGATGCCCCTGAATTTGCCAGAAACGGTGTGGAAATGTTCAGTTGTAAAGTGTTGGATGTTTCAAAGGGATACATCAGACACGACTATGACAATCTGGCGGAAGCAGTGATGGATTTGTGCTATTCATTGAAGAAACAGAACAAAAGGACAAGATAAATATGTCATATTCATCAGATGCAAAGAAAGATATGTTAAATGCGGACATCACCCGTAAATGTTGTAATTTCGCACAACTTTACGGGGTATTCGTGTTTCTTGCAAAGATAAAAACAGAAAATGATATAACATCAATAACTATAAGTACAGAAAATCAACTTTTGTGTGAAAAGATTATAAGTACACTCAGCAGTCTTTTTAAGGTAGAATGCGATTATGAAATTATACACAAAAAGCATTCCAGATATTCTACCCACTGTATCAGTATATCTGACAAAAAATCAGTGGGGAAACTTCTGAAGGTTATGCGGATAAAACTTGATGAAACGGGAGAAGCGGCATTCTCAATTGACAGAGGGATAATTGATAAATCATGTTGCAAAAAATCCTTTGTAAGAGGTGCTTTTCTGGCATCCGGTTCACTTATTCATCCTGAAAAGAAATACCATATGGAGTTTTGTACTTATCATCGGAAGGTAAGCGAGGATTTTGAAATCCTTATGAGTGAACTCGGTCTTAATCCAAAGGTTATACAACGAAAAAAGAGTTATGTTATATATTTCAAAAACAGTGACGAAATAGCGGATATTCTTTCTATGACGGGAGTGTTTGACACTCTTATGGATTTTCACAATATACGTATAATGAAGGATTTGAGAAACAAAAATAACCGTATAATAAATTGTGAAACTGCCAATACAGAAAAAACCCATATGGCAGCCATAGAGCATATTCTTGCTATTCAGAAACTGAAAAAAAGCAGTAAATGGGACGGTCTTAGTCCCGTCTTGAAGGAAATTGCAGAACTAAGACTTGAATACAAAGAAGCAAGTCTTAAGGATCTGGGTGATATGTTTACACCAAAACTCACACGTTCGGGTGTTAATCACAGACTGAAAAGACTTGTTGAAATGGCAAAAAATCTGGAAGGAGAAGAGTAATGTTTACTCATTTGCATCTGCACTCACAGTATAGTTTACTTGACGGTGCCGCAAAAATTGAAGATGCATTAGACAGGGCGAAAGAACTTGGAATGGATTCTCTTGCCATAACTGACCACGGCGTTATGTATGGCGTGGTCGATTTTTATATTGCCGCAAAGAAGAAAAATATCAAGCCGATTATTGGTTGTGAGGTGTATATGGCACCTAATTCCAGATTTGATAAAAATCATTCACTGGATTCAAAATACGGTCACCTTATACTTCTTTGTAAAAACCTTGAAGGATACCATAATCTTGTAAAAATATGTTCCTATGCTTTTACAGAGGGGTATTATTACAAGCCGAGAGCAGATTTTGAACTTTTAAATAAATTCAGCGGCGGACTTATTGCTTTGTCAGGATGTCTTAAAGGTGATGTAAACAGTGCCCTTTGCCGCGGTGACTATGATACGGCGAGAAAATATGCCATAAGATATAAAGAAATATTCGGAGATGATTTTTATCTTGAGATACAGAATCACAATCTTGAAGATGAAATCAGGACTCACGAAGGACTTATGAAACTGTCGGGAGAACTTGGTATCCCGCTTGTGGCAACAAACGATGTTCACTATGTAAAAAAAGAAGATTCTTTTTTGCAGGATGTACTTATGTGTATCCAGACCGGGAAAAAACTTTCTGATACAGACAGAATGAAAATGTCGGCAGACGAGTTTTATTTAAAAAGCGAAGAAGAAATGAAGCAGGCATTGTCATTTTGCCCCGATGCCATTGAAAATACGTGCAAAATAGCCGAAATGTGCAATGTGGAGTTTGATTTTACAAAGATTCATCTTCCGAAGTTTCCGGTGCCTGAAGGTGTGACATCAGAAATGATGCTAAAAACCCTTTGTCATCAGGGGTTGAAAGTTAAGTACCCTGATTATAATCAGGATATTATTGACAGAATAAAATATGAACTGGATGTAATTTTTACTATGGGATTTGCAGATTATTTTCTCATTGTGTGGGATTATATCCGTTATGCAAAATCAAAAGGAATTCCCGTTGGCCCCGGAAGAGGCTCAGCAGCGGGAAGTATAGTTTCGTACCTTATCGGAATAACTGAAATAGATCCAATGGAATACGGATTGATTTTTGAACGCTTTCTAAATCCCGAAAGAGTAAATATGCCTGATATTGATGTGGATTTCTGCTATATGAGAAGGCAGGAAGTTATTGATTATGTCAGTGAAAAATACGGCAGAGAAAGTGTTTCTCAGATTGTCGCATTTGATACAATGGCGGCAAGAGGTTCTGTAAGGGATGTGGGGCGTGTTATGGACATTCCTTATGCCTTGTGTGACAGTGTGGCAAAACTTATTCCGAAGTTACCCGGTGTTACACTCAAAGAGGCTATGGAAGAGTCTGGTGAACTCAGAGAAAAATACAACAGTTCATCTGAAGTAAAAATCCTCATTGATACTGCATTGAAGATTGAAGGTCTTCCGAGAAATATCACTACCCACGCTGCAGGAGTTGTGATAAGCGACAAAAAAATCTGTGATTATGTTCCGGTTGTAAGTCAGGATGATGTGGTTCTTACACAGTATCCTATGAATATCCTTGAGTACACCGGACTTGTAAAAATGGATTTTCTCGGGCTCAGAAACCTTACTGTCATCAAAGACTGTATCGATTTTATAAAAGAATATCATAATGAAGAAATTGATTTGTCAAAGATAGATTATGACGACAAAAATGTATATAATATGATAGCAAAAGGGGATACTGACGGAGTTTTTCAACTTGAAAGCGACGGAATGAAGAGTCTTCTCAAGGATATTAAACCCAATTGCTTTGAAGATGTGGTTGCAGGACTTTCTCTTTTTCGTCCCGGCACTGCAAAGACACAGATTCCTCTGTATCTTTCAAACAGAAACAAAACTCAAATCACCTATAAGCATCCTTTGCTTGAGGATATTCTCAAACCCACATACGGTTCTATAGTATACCAGGAGCAGGCAATGGAAATATGCCGTCGCCTTGCAGGATATTCAATGTCAAAGGCGGATGGAGTCAGAAAGGCAATGGCAAAGAAAAAAGCCGACGTAATGAGGGAAGAAAGACAGACTTTTGTATATGGAAAAACCGATGATAACGGGAATGTTATTATACCGGGATGTATCCGTAACGGAGTGGAAGAATCACTTGCAAATGAGATCTTTTCGGAACTTGAAGAGTTTGCATCTTATGCCTTCAACAAATCTCACGCTGCCGCATATTCAAGAGTTGCTTATCAGACGGCGTATCTTAAGTATTATTATCCGAGAATGTATCTTGCCGCACTTTTGAAAAATCCTCAGGGCGGAGCGGAAAAATCAAAAAGATATATTCAGTCATATCTTAAAGGTACTCAAAAGATTTTGCCTCCTGATATCAACAAAAGTTCAAATGATTTTACTCCTGAGGGAGAAACTGTGCGTTTTGGACTTTCTGTTATAAAAAATGTGGGGAATGTTTTTGGTATCAGACTGAAAGAAGAAAGAGATAAAAACGGTGAATTCACATCATTTGAAGACTTCTGCGAAAGAATGTGGGATAATGTAAACAAAAAATGCCTTGAAGCACTGATTATGTGCGGTGTCTTTGACAGTATTTATCCCAACAGAAGATCTCTTATGCTAAATTACGAAGAAATATTTGACAAAGCACAGAAGAAAGGCAGAGAAAAGGCAATAGGTCAGATTTCTATGTTTGCTTCCTTTGATATACCTGCTACGGATATATATTCGTATAATCGGGCAGATATGATAGAGGACTATTCATCAGGTGAAAAACTTATGCTCGAAAAGGAATGTTCGGGAATGTTTCTTTCGGGGCATCCTCTTGATAAGTACAGATCTGTTATAAATAAATACAGCACCGTGACACTTGAACAACTGATTGAATCACAACCAAAAGAGAATACCAGAGTA
>JAZSJF010000035.1:0-1902 GCA_045534195.1 Clostridia bacterium
CATCCGCCTGTTGTTGTAAGAGAGAATGTTGTTCCTGAAAGTCCCTTTGATGACAAAGGTATTTTTATCATTCCGAAGAATATACCGATAATTGCTGCCAGAGCAAAAGGAGCAATACCAAAATCATCTATTTCAATCAAATTTCCCTTATATGTATCTTCTTTTGCATCAGCGCCCGATGCTTTTACAAGTTTTGCCTTTTCTTCTTCCATATTTGCACCAAGAATCTTTGGCATAAGTTGAACAAAAAGCACAACACCGATTACTCCGAATATGTATGCAATACCATAACCTACTGATACAATAGACTCAAGTTCTGCACCTGCAGTTGCTTTTGCTGCAGAAAACGCAGGAGTAGATGTGAGCGCACCTGCAAAAAGACCGGACATCATAGCACCGAGTTTGTCAATATTTGTTTCACCAAGTGCCTTAGCAAGATATGCACATCCGATAGCAACAACACCGCCCGCAACTATAATTACAAGACCGAGAAGCACATATGACTTGAAATTCTTTTTCATATTTGAAAAGAATTTAGGTCCTGCAATAAATCCTACTGATGTAACAAAAAGTATAAGTCCGATATTTTCTATAATCTTCAAGGCATTTGAGATATAACTCATTGCTTCATCACCTGATGACAGTGTAAGTTGTGCCAAAAGATTATTATAGAAAAAGCAACCGAATACAAGGGCAACAAGAAACACCCCTGCAGTTCCCAGAGATACTCCTTTGATTGTGATACGACCGATTGCATAACCTATAACTGCGATAGCCATTACACAGAAAAGAAGAAATGTTATCTGGGTAATAGGAATAACTCCATTAAATAAAGTCATTTATATAACCTCTTTTCAAATTTTCTATTCGCATTAAAGAGTTATGACTTAATGCCATAACTCTTTAAATCTGTTATTTATCTCTTATTTGTATAATCAGGAAGAAGTTTAGGTGAAACTTCACAAGTATCGATGCTTGCATTTGCAATTTCCTTTTCAAAAGCATCAACATGGCTTAATGTAAGTTTGCCCACTGTAGTTGTCTTGCTCTTTGCAGCAGCATTCTTACCTACACTTCTGCCGAATACGATGATATCGAGAAGTGAGTTACCCATAAGTCTGTTTTTACCATGGATACCTCCAACTGCTTCGCCGGCAACAAAAAGGTTTTCTACATTTGTTGTCATACAGTCATCTGTAATATCAAGACCGCCGTTCTGATAATGAAGTGTAGGATAAACAATGATAGGTTCCTTACGGATATCTATACCGTATTTACCAAACATTCTCATCATAGCGGGAATTCTCTTTTCGATTGTACCTTCTCCGCCGATCTTTTCAATCATAGGAGTATCAAGCCATACACCAAGACCGTTACCTGTTTCTACACCGTTGCCTCTTTCGTTACATTCACGGATAATAGAAGCGGCAGAAACGTCACGTGTTTCCAACGGATGCATAAATACTTCACCTTTTGCATTTACAAGTTTTGCACCGAGTGAACGGACTTTTTCGGTAACCAATGCACCGAAAATCTGTTCAGGATATGCAGCACCTGTAGGATGATACTGAAGTGTTTCTGCATAAAGAAGTTTTGCACCTGCACGGTAACCCAATACAAGTCCGTCGGCTGTTGCACCGTAATGGTTGGATGTAGGGAAGCCCTGATAATGCATTCTTCCTGCACCGCCTGTTGCAATAACAACAGTTTTTGCTTTTGCAACCATGATTTCTTCTGTTTCCATATTGAGAAGAACTGCACCTGCAGCCTTACCTTCTTCATCAAGAATAAGTTCAATTGCTGCTGTGAAATCCACAACAGGAATCTGTCTGTTTAACACTTCATCACGGAGAGTATGTATAATTTTTGTATTGGAATAGTCCTTTGCAGCATGCATTCTCT
>JAZSJF010000220.1:0-6679 GCA_045534195.1 Clostridia bacterium
TCTTCCTAAGACCGCTTGGCCTCCGACTTAAAAAGAACCAGGAGAATATCTGCAGCATCAAGTTTCTTTACTGCTCTTTCGGTACAGTTCAGAAATTTTGTAAACTCTTTTGAATCAAACATTTCATTCATCCTTTCATAAAATCAACCCATCATATCGAAGAAATTGAGTTGGTTGCTCTGTCTCATACCTTCAAGTACCCCCATAGACTTCATTGTTTCTACAATGGTCTTACTTACTTTGGCTCTTTCCTGAAGGTCATCTATATTTGCAAAGGGTTTTTTGTTTCTTTCTTCAACTATACTGTTTGCGGCATTCACACCAAGACCTGCAATAGCATTAAGAGGAGGTATGATACCTTCTTCGGTAACTACAAACTTCGTAGCCTCGGATTTTTGAATGCTCATAGGAAGGAATTTTATCTTTCTGCAATACATTTCGTTACACACTTCCAGAATAGTCATAATATCCTTATCTTTCTGTGTGGATTCATTTCCCTTTGCTTCATACTCTCTCATATACGAAAGCACCCTGTCACGGCCGTATATCATCTTTTCCGCATCGAAGGAGTCTGCTCTTACAGTAAAGTATGTAGCATAAAATTCCTTCGGATAATGAACTTTGAAGTATGCTATTCTGTATGCCATTGTAACATATGCGGCAGCGTGTGCCTTAGGGAACATATACTGAATCTTTTTGCAGGAATCAATATACCATTGAGGAACATCGTGTTCCTTCATATGTGCCTCCCACTCTTCTGACAGACCTTTACCCTTTCTGACTGATTCCATAATCTTGAAGGATTGCTTTTTGTCACAACCCATACTGATAAGATATGTCATAATATCATCACGGGTACATATGGTCTTTTTGAGAGGTGCTATCCCCTCCTGAATGAGATACTGTGCATTACCCAGCCACACATCTGTACCGTGGGAAAGACCTGAAATCATAACCAGTTCGGCAAAAGTGGTAGGTTTTGTATCCACAAGCATCTGACGCACAAATTTTGTACCGAATTCAGGAACTGCATAAGTACCTACATCTGAGAAGATTTCCTCAGGAGTAACACCAAGTGCAGAGGTATTTAAGAAAAGGCTCATTGTTTCAGGATCCGCAAAAGGAATATCCACAGCCTTCATACCTGTAAGATCCTCAAGCATTCTGATAACTGTAGGATCGTCGTGACCGAGGATATCAAGTTTGAGGATTTTACCGCTTATGGAATGATAGTCAAAGTGAGTGGTGATAACACCTGAGTCCTTTTTGTCCGCAGGATACTGGATAGGAGTAAACTCGTGTATATCTCTGCCTCTGGGAACTATCATAACACCTGCCGGATGCTGACCGGTAGTTCTCTTGACACCGGTACATCCTGCAACAAGACGGTTGATTTCCGCATTGCTTACAGGTTCATTCTTTGCTTCAAAATATTTCTTTACAAAGCCGTAAGCAGTTTTGTCTGCTATAGTACCTATTGTACCTGCTCTGTACACATATCCTTCACCAAAAAGTTCTTCAGTATACTTATGTGCAACCGGCTGATAGTCACCTGAGAAGTTAAGGTCAATATCAGGTTCCTTACCTCCGCCGAAACCAAGGAATGTTTCAAACGGAATATCGTGGCCGTCACCGATAAGTTTGGTTCCGCAGTTTGGACACATCTTTTCGGGAAGGTCAAATCCGCAGGAATACTCAGGATCTTTGTTGAACTCAATATACTGACATTCAGGACAAAGGTAATGAGCCGGAAGACTGTTTACCTCTGTGATACCCGAAAGATACGCCACATATGAAGAACCAACCGAACCTCTGGAGCCTACAAGGTATCCGTCAGAATTGGATTTCTTTACCAGACGTTCTGCAATAATATACATAACGGAATATCCGTTGTTGATAATAGAATCAAGTTCTACATCTATTCTGTCAAGGATAAGTTGGGGGATGTTTTCTCCGTACAACTTATGCGCCTTGCCCATAGTCTTTTCTCTGAGTTCCTCATCAGAACCCTCAATAATCGGAGGAGCAGTTCCTTCGGGAATAGGCAGTACATTCTCTATCATATCTGCTATTTTGTTTGTATTTTCAACAACCACTTCGTATGCCAGTTCTTCACCAAGATATGAAAACTCTTCAAGCATTTCCTCGGTTGTTCTGAAATACAGCGGTGCCTGGTCGTCTGCATCGTCAAAGCCCTGACCTGCCATAAGGATTCTTCTGAATACTTCGTCTTCAGGATTTAAGAAATGCACATCGCAGGTGGCAACGGTAAGTTTTCCGTTATCTTTGCCCAGTTTGATAATAAGACGGTTTATGTCCATAAGTTCTTCCACAGAAGGAACTCTTCCGTTGCGGACAAGGAACATATTGTTGTCAACCGGTTGTATTTCAAGATAATCATAGTAATTTACAATGTCGAGAACTTCTCTTCTCGATTTGCCGTCAAGAATGGCTCTGTAAAGTTCGCCTGCTTCACAGGCTGAACCAAGTATCAGTCCTTCTCTGTATTTCTCAAGGAGGCTCTTTGGTACACGGGGCCTCTTATAAAAATACTCCATATGGGACTCGGAGATAATGTGGTAGAGATTAAGAAGTCCCGTCTGGTTCTGAACCAGGATAATTGCGTGATAGGTATTCTTACCTTTGAAGTCCACATCACCCGACAATGATGAATTAAGTTTTGAAACATCGGTTATACCCTTTTCGCCAAGCATTTCCATAAGTTTGATAAAGATGTGTGCAGTTGCAGTTGCATCGTCACAGGCTCTGTGATGATTTTCCAGACTTATGGCGAAATGTGCCGCAAGAGTATTGAGTTTATGATTCTTTATATCCTTTATAAGCGCTCTGGAAAGTTCGAGAGTATCCACATAGCAGAAGTCAAAGTCCATATCACAGTTATGGGCGGCATTTCTGATAAATGATGTGTCGAAATCCGCATTGTGTGCCACAAGTGCGGCATCGCCTATAAAATCATAAAACTTCCTGAGTATATCGGATATGGGAGGAGCATTCTTTACCATATCATCAGTAATACCCGTAAGTTCCACCACTTCCTGAGGAATCTTTCTGCCGGGATTTACAAATTCAGAAAACACTTCCTGAACTTTGCCGTCTTTCACTTTGACAGCGCCGATTTCGGTAATGGCATCAAGAGTTCTGTCAAGACCGGTGGTTTCTATATCAAATACAACAAATTCATCGTTTAATGAGAGATTATCCTTAGGGTTGAATACTATCTGCAAATCATCACTTACAAGATAACACTCCACACCGTAGATAGGTTTGATACCGCATTTTGCACTTGCATCCATTACTTCAGGATAAGCCTGAACATTTCCGTGGTCGGTAACTGCAATAGCCTTGTGTCCCCACTTGGATGCAGTGGAGATAAGAGTCTTTGCACTTGTCATTCCGTCCATAGTACTCATTGCAGTATGCAGATGAAGTTCCACACGCTTGGTTTCGGAATTATCCTTTCTCACTTCTTTTTTGTCAAAATTGATATTCTTTACCATAATGACTCTTTCGTGAGCATATGCATCATCTTCGATATTTCCGCTCACCTTAACATAGTCACCGTTTTTAAACTTATCTTTGAGTGCTTCATATCTCTTCTTTCCCATAAAAATCTTACACATATGGGAATTGGTAAGGTCGGTTATATAGAAAGTAAGGATTATTTTTCCGCCCTTTGTTTCATATGTATCCATATCAAACACTTCCCCGTGGACTACGGCATAATCTGACTGGGGATTGAGTCTTTTTAAAGGTACGGGCTTTTCTTCAATTACTTTGCCGTATATAATTGCACTCTCGTCAAGAAAATCTTCTTTTTCGTATTTTATCTTTTCGTAATATACGACCTCTACCTTATCATAACTGTTTTCCATTTCTTCAGTCTGTCTTAAGAAGTCTTCCACCTCTATACAATCGTCAAACTGTACATTAACCTTATCTCCCAACTGGGATAATACAAGTTTTTCTATAAGTTCATTACATTTGTTTGCATAAAGCATAGACACACCGTTTACACACTTTACGGTAATGTTGTTTCCGTCATTATACCAGGTACATCCCTGAAGAAGAGCCCCTGCACCGGGACACATGGAATCCACATAAAACTTAAGATTGTCATAATACATCTCCCCTGCCACATCACGGAAAGAGAGGTTTTCGTATTTTATACGCATAATAACACTTGCCATATTATACTTTCTGGCAACTATGCTTTTGAAATCTTCTATGACCTTGTAGTGAATTATACGACCGCTTATCAATACCAGTTCGATTTTTCTGTTTTCCGAATCGGCATTGACGCCCATAATCTTAAGGTCTTCAAGTTCACGGGGTATTATTATATTTTTGAATACATCACTGAGTTTCATTGATGTAGGTGACATTCTTATCCCTCACTAATCATTTTTCTTTTCGTACATATTGTACACATCGCTCTTTTTCATATTTCTGAGTTTAGCGACTTCCTTTATGGCATCTTTTTTTGCCATACCATCGTTTATAAGTTTGTCCACATGGTCTTCTACGGATATATCATCATATTCCTTAGCCATATCTTCTATGAGTTTTTCCTTTTTTTCTCCCTCAATCACCAGTACAAACTCACCTTTGGGCGGATTCTGTTCATAGTATTCAACTGCTTCTCTGAGGGTTGTTCTTTTTATCTCTTCAAACATCTTTGTAAGTTCTCTTGCAAGGGATATCCTTCTGTCGCCAAATACCTCAAGCATATCCTTAAGCGTCCTCAAAAGTTTGTGAGGTGCTTCGTGAAAAATAAGAGTACGGGTATCGTTTTTTACCTCGTTGAGGTGATTGGTTCTGTTCTTTTTGTTTACACTCAAAAAGCCCTCAAATGAGAATCTCCCCGTAGGAAGTCCTGAAAGAATCAGCGCATTTACAAATGCGGCAGGTCCGGGAATGGAGGTGACCGTTATCTCTTTTTGAGCACAAAGTCTTACAAGGTCTTCACCGGGATCTGATATAGCGGGAGTTCCCGCATCTGATACAAGGGCAATGTTTTTGCCTTCAAGGAGCATATTTGTAAGTTCTTCTCCTTTTTCTGCCTTGTTGTGCTCATGGTAACTTGTAAGAGGCTTTGAAATATTAAAATGTGTAAGAAGTTTCCTTGTGTTTCTTGTATCCTCACAGGCAATAAGGTCTACAGAGGATAAAACCTCTATTGTGCGTTTTGACACATCCGACAGATTGCCTATGGGAGTGGCACAAAGATACAAAATTCCGTTACTCATTATTTGTCCTTACCTTTCACAAACTGATTATACTGCTCACTGAAATTCCCCTCACTGTCATATATACACAACGGATCGAGAATTTTCATAGAAGGTTTCGCCCCCTTCATCCCTTCTATAAGCACAAGTTTCGGGGCTTTGTCTATCTTTGAATGAACAAAGAGTACTCTCTTTGGTTCTATGTAGTATTTTCTCATAGAAAAGAATATATCGCACAATCTTTCTGCACGGTGGACCATATTGAAATAACCGCCGAACTTAAGAAGATAGGAAGATGCTTTCATAAGGTCATCAAGATTCATAAGTATCTCGTGACGGGCAACCGCCTTTATATCGGTAGGACTTACAAATCCCCAGTCCCCGTTCATATATGGGGGATTGCAGGTGACGGATGCCACACTTTCTGCATCGAAATACTCTGACACATTTTTTATATCACATTGTATAAACTCAATCTTATCACTAAGATTATTAAGTTCCGTACTTCTTTTTGCCAGAGATACACATTCGGGCTGGATTTCCACACCGATTATCTTTTTTGCTTTTGATTTTGCACTTAAGAGTATGGGAATAATACCGTTTCCCGAGCATAAGTCCACTGCAGTTTCGCCGGGAACTATGTGAGCAAAATTTGCAAGTAACACTGCATCAGTTCCATAACAAAACCAGTCGGTATTCTGTATAATCTTCAGATTATTTATCACTAAATCGTCAATTCTTTCCATAACTTTCTACTACCTTAATGAAAATAAATTATTATCTTTTATTTTACTATAAATCAAATTTATTTTCAATGGTTTTTTATTAAATCTTACAGTATAATATATGAATCCTTTCCATTTAAAGACACTTTCTCATATGTTATAAGATTATACTCTATCTGCGTGTTTGAATTAAGCATAGGAAGTACTCCCTGTATCTCTTTATGCAACTCTTCCACAAGAAAAAAGGCATGTATTTTATTGATTTTATCCTTCGCACCAAGGATTTTTTCAAAGCCTCTTCCTGAAGCACCTTTCTGTACCACATCAAAATTATTGTCTTTGACACAATACAAATCATACATAAGATTTGCATAAAAGAACAACTCGCTTACAATCCCCACTTTTTTGTTTTCTGCTTTTCCTTCTTTTTTCAATTCATATATGCACAGGTCTTTACCGTCACGGGATATGCTCCACAAATCTATAGCCGCATGTCCTGCAGTAAAGATTTTATATTCCGTTTCGCACTTTTCCGTACAAATATCCTTAAATATGCCTACAGGTAACTGTCTGTGTAGTTCATTTTCCATAGGTTTGCCGATGATTGATTCGGTTTCTTTCAGCAAATCACCGGGAATGGAAGAAAACAATGCTTCCATCATTATTTCAGGATTAGAGTTTACCCCCGCCTCCCCTGCTGGTCTGGTT
>JAZSJF010000006.1:0-4029 GCA_045534195.1 Clostridia bacterium
CCTACAATTGGATGCGGTGTTGCATACCGCAACGAATATTGAATGATGAATAATTGTGCCAACGAATAAATATCAAAAATTTGTTGTCATTTTGCAACGGACCGCCGAGGACGTCGGTCCGTACAATTGCAACATCACCGATGGGGACAGGATGCAGTATTACATACCGAGATGAATTTTGCAACAAAAAATCGGGTGTTCATAATGAACACCCGAAATCTTTTATATCAAGAGATATGATATTTAATTATTCATCCAATGTTACAGGAAGTACATAAAATCTGATGTTTGCAAGGTCATCCCAGAGGAATGCAACATACTTATCAACATCATCTGCCTTTGTATATGTAGCAGAAATTGTACCGTCAACTGCAACATTTTCACCATTTTCTGATGAAAGTGCTACATCGATAAGTTTGCCGTCTGCATCGTAAGCAGCAATGATTACGATAGCCTTAAGTGAGTTACCTGACTTGATATCATTTACTGTAGCAGTAGCTGTAACATATGTACCATCTTGAGAGATTTCAAGAGCAAGGTCATCTACATGAGTAAGCTCAACTTTTACATCATCTACATAAACGAGTGTTGGGAAACTTGTAAGTGAGTGTCCGAAATTAACTCTCAATGATGGAGCGATGTCATGGCCTTTTTCAGTAGCTTTGAAGATATATGAAACTTCTGTCCACTGACCATAAGGTACGCTCTTTGTAACCCTCTTACCATCACCTACAGGATCAGAACCTGTGTGTGTACCTATAATAGTAACATTTGTATTGTCAGTTACAACAGGGCAACCTTCTGCACTGATATTTCTCTTTTCTGCAATGTATACTTTGAGAGAAATCTTGTATGATGAACCGTCACTAAGTGTATTCGCCGGAACGATATTGTTGAAACGTCCTGCAAAGTCACCTGTAAGTGTTTCGTATGATGAGTAGATAGCAAGAGCATCTTCATAACTCATCTTTTCACCGTCTTCAGGCCAGAATACAGAACCCTGTTTCGGATTGTAATCCTTTTCTACAACATTCGGTCTTGTAACATCATATACAAATACATGGTCTCCACATGTAGTTGATGGCTTAACTACACCTACTTTATCGTATGTTTCTACATGACGAATAGATTTGTTGTACACCGTACTACCATGGAATGCGGTGTCCAAACCTTTGTCAGCACCACGGGCTACCCAACCTGAAGGTTCAGCAGTATCACCAAATTCCCATTCAGTAGTTTCTGTTACACGAATATTGTCATAGTATGCTTCGTTAATACATGTATATACTTCCTGATCTTTTTCAAGTGTACCTGGGAATTTGAAGTAGATACCCGGGATTACTGATTCTGCCATCATGTCATTAGCTATGAAATCCCATGTAATTTTATTCCACTGACCAACTCTAATTCCTGAGAATGTTTTTGTGATACCTGCTTTTAAAGAACCTGAGTCCTCATGGCTCAAAGTCAATGATGTTGTTGTATGGCCGTTAGCATTCTGATAAGATACAGGGTATACCCACATTGTAAGTGTGTATGGTTTGCCTTCTACATACTTAGAATCTGCAGCTTTCTTTTCCCAGTCTTTGAATCTACCTGCAAGTTCTGAAGTAATGTTTTTGCTTGTATAATCTGTATGATAAAGCTGTTTACCGAACTGTTCTACTCCGCCTTCAGGCATTGTGATGCCTTTGCTTGCAACAGAATCCCATGAAACAGTTTTATTACCATCACTTACATTACTTGTTCCATTAACTACTTTAACCCAAGCGCTTGAAGTAAAACCTTCATCTGTTTCAAAGTTGTGGTAGTAAACTTCGTTTGTGTATTCAGCCTTTGCATCTTTTACAAATTTAGCTACATATGAAGCATTACCTGTTGGGTTTGATATTACAAATGATGCATCTGAAGACACAAGTGTTTCACCATTATACCAACCTGAGAAGAGATAGCCTTCATTTGGTGTTGCTGTGAGAGTGATGGATTTATCTTCCCAACACTCACCTGCACCTTCTACAGTACCCATAGCATCATCGCTTGATGCAGCAGAGATTGTATACTTCTTAAGTTCTCTTATAAGATAGTTATCAGTATAGAATTCTTTTGTAAGGTTCTTTGAACCAGACTGATTGATTCTTACTGCGTTTACTGCTTTGTATGCATTTGCTGACTTAACCTGAGAGTCTGTAACTGATGTCTGAAGAACATGAGCATCTGTTACAGTAAAGATAGTAGAAATCTCATTCCATGTATCCCATTTCATTGTTTTTTGTACACCGGCAACAGTGAAACCACGATATTCACAACCATAGTTACCGCTACCAACGCCGTCGGCACCACCAAGTGCTATATAGAATGTAGGGTCTACACCGCCATCTGCAGGTGCTGTTTCAGCTGTGCTGCTTACAGGATATACCATTGCAGAAATTTTGAATCTTCTGCCGATATCTGCTGTAGTGAAATCACCATTGAATATATCTGCTATATAGTTACCGCCTGATGTTATATAAGATGTAAATGTGTTCTTAAGTGAAGCACCGCCTGAATAAGTAAAACCTGCAGTACTTACTACACTGAATGAAACGCCAGAGCCACCGAAAGGTGTAGCAATCTTTCTTGTAGTCCAAGTAGGTACCGGATTAGCATCTGCCGGCTTAGGATAACTTGGTGTGAAATATTTGTTGTAATATGGATGATTAGATATAGCAGCTCCTGCCTGTGTGTTGTCGAAACCTTCAAAATGAACATAGTTTGCTTCTACAGTTCTTGTTCTTGTAGTAAGCTTTTCGAGTTTGAAGTTATCGAGATAACCTATAATATCAGTACCGTAAGCAGTACTGTTCATATTCCATCTGATACCCCAACCTTCACTATTTGCTTTTGATGCAAAAGTGTCGTTTGCAGTGAAAGTCATACCAACCTTAGTCCATTCGCCACGCTTGATAATTCTGTTTCCCATCTGCGCTGTAGCGATAGTAGCAGATGCATTTGTTGTACCGCCTATACACAAATACGGCGAATTCAAGATAGCGTAATCCTTGTTAAGGCTTGTTTCATCGATACGAATCCAGAAAGATGCTCTGTATGTAGCACCTGATTCGAATGTTACCTGATTTTTGATATTACCGATTCTGGCAATACATGTGGTAACAGTCTGATTTCCGCCATAGGTATAGTCGAATTTAAGCACTTTGTCACCAAATGCTTCTCCATCGTATGCTACAGGCTTATCAATAGCTGCATCTGCATAAGTGGTAACACTTTCGAGACCATTTGTCAAAGTCTTCTTACCTTCTGCAACAGGAGTTGCAGCATTTGTCCAGAAGTTTGAGTCACCGCCTGTAGGTGCTTTGGCACCTGATTCGTAACCATACAAATAAACTGTCTGGAAACCTTCAGCATCTACTGTACCGTTTGTTACAGCAGCCGCTGATACGCTTGTGAATGAAATTGTTGTGAACAACAACATCAATACAAGAGTGAGTGAAAGTAGTTTTTTCATTTTTCATATCTCCTTATAATTTATTTTTATTATGAAAAATAATAAATAAAGTTGCCCTATACAAGTGCCTAATCAATGAGTACAAAGGAATTTTTGCACACAAAAACAGACACACTTATATTAGGATAAAAAGATTATATCACATAAAATTCAAAAATGCAACCATTTTTTAACTATTTTTTTAATATTTTTTTCGTTTGGTTTTCGGTGGTGTTTTTGGTTGCATTTTCGACATCGTGTGAATGTCATTTTGGAAGTGGATTTCCGAAGACAGTCAATGTGCCATTTTGTGAAGTTGTTAATGATTTCATCTTTGGTGAAATCATTATATCACTGCATTACGGAGTAATGCTTTGCCTCGGGATCCTTCGGCTTCGCTCAGGATGACAACGGGGTGGTATGTTTTTTGTAGAGGCGGATAGCGCCCCTTGTAGGGTGGGGCTTTATGTCCCACCGTTTGCAGTTTGTCTCTTTCGGCAGGAGTCAAGCCCCTGCCCTACAATTGGATGCGGTGTTGCATACCGCAA
>JAZSJF010000241.1:0-3746 GCA_045534195.1 Clostridia bacterium
ATTTTCAACTCCTTGGCTCACAGAACGACATGGCTACGATCCGACTTGTAATCATACTTCATTATACCACAAAAGCCGCGAAGTTTCCATACTTCAGCGGCTTTTTGTGTGCAAAAAATCAGGACTGCCTCACTTTTTTAGTGAGACAGCCCCTTTTTTTTATACTCTTTAAAAACTATACCAAAAGGGACGGTCCTTTTTGGTATAGCAAAAAATAAAAACCCCGTATTTATCAGGAATTCCTCCCCTTCATCATCAAAACTATACCATTAGGGACCGTCCCCAATGGTATAGTTTTTGTTTTATTTTTCTTTTTTACCCCATTGGGGACGGTTCCTTTTGGGGTAATTTTTTTGTTGTGTCTGCTTTCTGTAACATTTCATAATATGATAATTCTGTGAAAAATTCCCGTATTTTTCAAGAAAAATACCAAAATCTATTGACAAAATGTTAAATAAGTGTTATGATGATTTATCACTCAAGGGTATATGAGTGCTAACACTCTTTTTATTTGAGTGCTAATCAGTTTTGACCGTATTAAATTCCCCGCCGAAAGGAGGATAAATATGGATTTAAGTGAAAGAAAAAAGCAAATACTCCGTGCTATCGTTGACGGATACATCCGCACCGCAGAGCCGGTTGGTTCTTCTTATGTATTGCAGAATAATGACCTTGGTATAAGTTCTGCCACCATTCGTAACGAAATGGCATACCTTGAAGAAACAGGCTATCTTGACAAGCCCCACACCTCAGCAGGAAGAGTTCCCTCGTCTATGGGCTACAGATTCTATGTAGATGAACTTATGCAGAAGTATCAGTTCACCGTTAACGAAATAGACCGTATGGAGGATGCTCTTTCAAAAAGATATTCAGAACTTTCCAACATAATAAAAGACATTTCAAATACTGTATCCTATCTTACAAACTACACTGCTCTTGTTTCCACACCGATTACTCTTTCATCCAGAATCAGTTGTATAAAGTTTGTTCCGATAGACAAACACAGTATGGTTATGATTATAATAGCAAGTGACGGCGGAGTGAGAAACACTGTTATCACTGCCCCCTATGAACTTAACCCCGATGTGCTTGGTCGACTCGAAGAATATCTCAACAACATTTTTTCAAATATGCAGTTTGAAGATGTCAACGAAGAATTCCTGAGGGTACAAAGGGACAACATTCCTATGGAAGACGCTCTTATAAACGACATATTCTCATTTATAAGTTCTGTATCAGAAGCACAAAACTCATTTGATGTTATCAATTCAGGTCTTGCAAATATGCTCAATTATCCTGAATTCTCAAATGTGGAAAAGACAAAGAAACTCTTCGGATTTATCAAAGACATTGACAGAGATTTCTTTGCAAAGAGAGTATCGGGAGACCGTGACACCATTGAAGTGGTTATCGGCGATGAAGAACCTATACTCAAGGAACTGGGCTTAAGTATGGTAATATCCAATTACGACTTAGGCAACGGTCAGAGAGGCGGTATAGCCATCATAGGCCCTACAAGAATGGATTATTCAAAGGTTGTGGCAACCCTTGATTATATGAAAAAAAATACAACCAAGTACCTTGGCACAGGAAAAGGAGATGACACAAATGGAAGAAAATAAAAATGTTGCCGCTGAGGAAACTCAGACAGAAGAAAAACCGGTTGAAGAAAAAAAGGAAAAGAAATCAACCAAAAAAACTGACAAAAACGCTGAGATAATCGCAGAAAAAGATAAAGAAATAGAATCCCTTCAGGATCAACTTCTTCGTCTTGCTGCCGAATATGACAACTTCAAAAAAAGAACTCAAAAAGAAAAAGAAGCAATCTATCGTGATGCAACCATAGATGCCATCACAGAACTTCTGGGAGTTATCGACAATCTGGAAAGAGCGATTATGAGTTTCGATGACAAGGAAAACCCTCACTACAAAGGTGTGGAAATGGTTTATAAGCAGACAAAAGACATCTTTGCAAAAATGGGTGTGGAAGAAACAAAAGCCCTTGGCGAAGAATTCAACCCCGAACTTCACAACGCGGTAATGCATATTGATGACGAGTCAGTTGCTGACAACATTATCGTAGAAGAATTCCAGAAGGGTTACACCTACAAAGAAAAGGTAATCCGTTATTCTATGGTAAAAGTAGCCAACTGAAAAAGAGTGTAATTTCAACTCGGATTGCACCGTTTAAAAAGGCTATTTTCCCAAAAAGATGCGTTAAAATGCTCGTGAATACACCAAGTATTCACTGCGCTTTTGCCTTCCTTTTTGAAAAAATATCTCTTTTTAAATTCATTTCATCAGCACAATCCTTCGTTTCAATCACACTGTAGGTATAAATGATAGAAATCAAAATGAAATTTACTTTATTAGTAAATCAAAATAAAAAAACTTAGTAAATAATAAAATATAAGGAGAAATAAAAAATGGCAAAAATTATTGGTATTGACTTAGGTACAACAAACTCTTGTGTAGCCGTTATGGAAGGCGGCGAAAGCCCAGTTATTCCTAATCCTGAAGGTGCAAGAACTACTCCTTCTGTTGTTGCTTTCACAAAAAACGGTGAAAGACTTGTTGGTTCTGTTGCAAAAAGACAGGCTATCACAAACCCTGACAACACTATTATTTCTATAAAGAGAGATATGGGTACAGACAGAAAAGTAGCAATTGATGACAAAAACTACACCCCACAGGAAATCTCTGCTATGATTCTTCAGAAACTCAAAGCAGATGCAGAAAGTTACCTTGGAGAAACAGTTTCTCAGGCAGTTATCACTGTTCCTGCATACTTCTCTGATGCTCAGCGTCAGGCTACAAAGGATGCGGGCAAAATCGCAGGTCTTGAAGTATTGAGAATCATCAACGAACCTACCGCTGCTGCTCTTGCATACGGTATGGACAAAGACAACGAACAAAAAATCATGGTATATGACCTTGGCGGCGGTACATTTGACGTATCCATCCTTGAAATCGGTGACGGTGTATTTGAAGTTCTTGCTACAAGCGGTAACAACCGTCTCGGTGGTGACGACTTTGACGAAAAACTCATCAACTACCTTGCAGATGAATTCCAGAGAGAAAACGGAATGGATCTCCGTCAGGACAAAATGGCACTTCAGAGACTTAAAGATGCTGCAGAAAAAGCAAAAATCGAACTCTCAGGTGTTACAAGCACAAATGTAAACCTTCCGTACATCACTGCAGATGCTACCGGTCCTAAACACCTTGATGTAACTATCACAAGAAGCAAATTTGACGAACTTACTGCAGACCTTGTAGAAAAGACAATGGAACCTACAAGAAGAGCACTTTCCGATGCAGGTCTTAACCCTTCAGAAATAGACAAAGTTCTTATGGTCGGCGGTTCTTCAAGAATCCCCGCAGTTTACGAAGCAGTTAAGAAACTTATCGGCAAAGATCCTCACAAGGGTATCAACCCTGACGAATGTGTTGCTATGGGTGCTGCAATCCAGGCAGGTGTACTTGGCGGCGAAGTAAAAGACCTTCTCCTTCTTGATGTTACACCTCTTTCACTTGGTATCGAAACTATGGGCGGTATCTGCACAAAACTTATCGAAAGAAATACAACAATTCCTGCAAAGAAGAGTCAGATATTCTCTACTGCTGCAGACAACCAGACAAGTGTTGAAATCAATGTATTGCAGGGTGAAAGAGAAATGGCTGCTCACAACAAATCACTGGGCAGATTCTCACTCACAGGCATTGCTCCTGCTCCAAGAGGTGTG
>JAZSJF010000356.1:0-9422 GCA_045534195.1 Clostridia bacterium
TGTCTTCCTAAGACCGCTTGGCCTCCGACTTGGTAGGTATATTGTTAAAAAGTTCTGAAAAAATATTTTTTGCACCCTGAGCGATAAGTTCTGTATTTGAATTATGCTTATCCCCTATCATTCCGTCAGACACAACACATGAAAGAAGTGACTCGATACCCGCAAGAATTGCAATCTTTACTGCACTTGGAAGAAGTGATGCGATTTTGTCAGGTGTTATCTCAGGCATACTGAATCTCGGAAGATTGCTTGGTATTTCTCCATACTGAGTACCGATTGTTGCAACATCCATTTTAAACACAAGGACAACTGCAACCCCCACAAATACGGCTATAAGAGAGCCGGGGATTTTTTTGTTGATTTTCGGCCATCCGATAAGAACTGCAAGTCCGATTATACCTACGATTACTGCCCATACATTTACAGTGCCGAAGTAGTTTATCACATTCATCACCTTATCGGGAGTGTGTATATTGTGTGCACCCTCAGGATATGAAAGACCGAAGAAGTCCTTCAACTGACCTATCACAATAGTAAGTGCGATACCTGATGTAAATCCTGTTGTGATTGAGTGAGGCATATATTTGATAAATGAGCCTATTTTCAGCACACCCATAAGTATCAGGATAAGACCTGCCATAATGGTGGCTATTACAAGACCGTCCATTCCCTGCTCTGCCACTATTACCGCAATCATTGTGGCAAATGCCGCAGTAGGTCCTGAAATGTTTACTTTACTTCCGCCCAGAAGTGCAATTACAAATCCCGCAACTATTGCAGTATACAACCCCTGTACAGGTGCTACCCCCGATGCAATGGCAAGTGCTATTGACAAAGGAAGGGCAATGATTGCTACAATTATACCTGCAACCACATCACTGCCAAACATTGAAAGATTGTAATTTTTGAGGGTGGAAATTATCTTTGGTTCAAAAATTTTCATCATCGTTTCCCCTTTTTAAAATTATTCCTGATATAGTATAATACTAAACACATTTAAAATCAATAATTAAATTATACAAAAAAGCCATAACTTCTATAATGAGTTTATGGCTTTTTGACATTTTATTTATTAAGATATGCAATAAAGTTGTTCCAGTCCTCACGGCTTAAGTAATGAAGTCCTTCTCTTATGTGATATGCTATATCCCCATCATGGAGAAGTTCACCTGTTTCCGCCATTCTGTCAGGATGGACAAAACCGTTTTTGCCTGCTTTTTTGTAATAATCACTTGCAAGCACACATGAAAGATATTCATTTTCGGGACACGCCCAGAGATCTCCCTTTGCACTTGCCACATATACCTTGTGAGGAAGATTTGCAATGAGTAACCAGTGTTGATCAAAGGGCAATTTATCCTCATTATCTATATACTTTTTGTAGTTTTCGCAGAACCAGTATCCAAATACATTGTATATTCTTTCTATATTTTCACCGTCTTTTTCTCTGGATATAGCCGCTCCGCTACACCCTGAATCATTGGATATTGCACAATAAAATCTCTCGTCCATCATACCTGCTACAAGTGCAGTTTTTCCAAGACGGGAATGTCCCATAACTGTAATCTTTTTACTGTCTATTTCAGAAAGAGTAACCGCATAATCCATCACTCTCATGGCCGCCCATGCCCACAGACCGATTTTTCCACAATCGGTTGCATTCTTTCTTCCTTCAGGATAAATCACCTTTGCTATGCCCGATTCAAACTCATCTTTATCGTCAGATACATCTTTATAGCAGAATGAAAGGATTGCATATCCGTTATCAATAATCTCTTCTGTCGGTTGATAACGGTCAGGTACATCAGGTCTGAAATTTATATGTATAAAAGCGGGTACTTTTTTGGCATCTTTCGGGCAAGAATATACAACAGGGAAACTTCCCTTGCCGAACTCTGCCTCAAAGTGAATGTCAAGTCTTTTTCTTACGGCTTTTCCTGCGCAGAATTTTTCTTCAGATTCTACTTCTTCTGCCCACACTTTAAAAGGTGCAGGAGGAAGGTATCCGTATTCTTCTCTCAACAAAATTTCTTTCATTTCTTCCTTTGTGAGCCCATCAGGCATTGGAATATCTGTAGGTATGTTCATTTTTGTCATTTCCTTTCTGTTTTGTACTATAAAAGTTCCATTTCTGTCCTTATTGCACTGTCCATATCTGATTTTTCTTCAAAAATCTTATTTTTGTCTTCGTATTTTTCAAACACGTCATAATATCTGAGTCCGAATTCTCTCAGTGATTTTGCATTGAAATGAAGATTGTCCGCATTGGATGTAAGTCCCTCAGCAGATACAAATCCCGTCATGGGATTGTCCTGAGATATCTTCAAAAGAGCCTCATTCACACGGGGATAATTTGCAAGAACTTCACTTCTTAATTTCAGAAAATCCCCAAGTCCTCCCAGTATAAACGGCACATCATAAAGGTCAAGGTCCTTTCTCATAGAGTTCATTATATGTGTGAATTTTTCCTGATACAAGGGATATAACTCTTCTGCGCAATCTGCCTCACCCTGATGCCACAAAACACCTGCGATTGTGGAGGTTCTCTGAGCAAGTCTTGCCTGCATTACTGCATGGTCATACAAAAGCCCTCCCACTCTCCACTGATCAAGGCTTGTACCGCCGTCTGCGCAGGGAATAAGTCCCACAGTCACGCCGTGAGTTTCCTGATATTTCAGGGCGAAACTTTCTGCAAGGCATATTCCGGAAAAGGCTCTGTCATTATTAACGGGTACATACATATTCAGCCATCTGCCGTTTCTCAGAACTTTAAGTTCCCCGCTCCTTATGGGCTCTACCTCATTGATAGCACCCCTGCCCGCCATATTTGACTGACCTATAAGTAAAAATGAATGTATCATGATACCACTTCTCCTTTTTATACAATTCCGGGTAATGTTGTCTTTAATTTCCCCTGATGCTCATCTATACTGATTTTACCGAATCGGAATTCTCCCTTGTCATAAAAAACCTCTGTTACAGAAGCATTTGACACATAGGGAATGTTTTTCATTTCATCAAGACCGCCTGTAGCCACAAGGCTCTGAAAGGATCTTATTACCACACCGTGACTGGCAATGACTATAGTTTTTTGCGGATTTTCTTCTGCAATTCTTTTCAATGCACAATACACTCTTTCCGCCAGTTCTCTTGTACTCTCACCGCCGGGAGTAACGGCATTTCCGATATCCGTTGTCCATATTCTGTATTTCTCTTCATCCACCAGATGCATTTTGTCAAAGTCGACTCCGTCCCACAAAGGACAGTTGATTTCACGAAGGTTAACATCACTCTCTATATCCACACCTGATTTATCTGCGATTGTTTTGCCTGTGACAAATGCCCTTTTTAAGTCACTTGCATACACCTTATCCACCTTATAATTATTTGCTATGAATTCTGCGGTAATCTTCGCCTGTTCTTCACCTCTCGGCTGAAGGGGAGTATCCCACTGTCCCGCAAACTTCTTCTGATTGTTGGCTTCGCTTTCGCCGTGTCTTACAAGAAGCAATGTTGTCATAATATCAATCCTTTCATTTCTATACAAGATTATAACAAATCAAAAGATGAAAATCAACACCTTGATTTTTGTATAATATAGTGATAATATACATCATAATATTTATAATTTATGAAATACTTATTGAGGTGGCTAAAATGAAAAGAAGATATTTGTATATTTACGGTATAGTATTTCTTATACTGTCATTATTTTTTGGTAAAGTGTTGAATTTTTACAGAATTGTTCCATTCTGGGACAAAATACTCCACATAATCTCAGGATTTATACTCTATCCATGGGGACTGTATCTGTACAAAAAGTTAAAAGGAAATGCCGACAATACAATTCTTAAAATTGCATTCGGAATCCTTTTCAGTATTTCATGTGCTCTCCTGTGGGAAGTGTGGGAATTTGCAGGTGACAGTCTGTTTCATCTTAATTCTCAGAACAACTCTCTGTCCGATACTATGCTGGATATGATTATGGGGTGTGTGGGAACACTGGTGTCGCTGTTCGTTCATAAATAATCGTATTTCCCTCAAACAAACAAAGGAACTGTAAAATAGATTTTTTACAGTCCCCTCTTTTTGTTATTTTTTTATTTCGTTGATTTCCATACGGATGTGTCGTACATTCTCTTCAATAAACTCTTCTCCCACAGCAACAAATCCGCACTTTTTATAAAATCCCGCTGCATCGTACTGAGAATTGATATACACAGATTTATAAGACAGGTTTTCACTTATATACTCAAGGCTCTTTTCCATAAGTATTCTTCCGTGACCGATACCGTGAGAAAGGGTGATTATTCTGCCCAGTTTATACCATTCTCCGTCACAAAAACCTCTTAAATACGCTATAAGGTTTCCGTTTTCTCTGAGTATAAAATGCTTTGCATAGAAATCAATACCGTCCAGATCCTGACAGTTCATACCCTTTTCTACTATAAAAATCTGTGCTCTTGCTTTGAGGATTTCATAAAGTTCATCTTTTTGAAGTTCACAAAAATCCTTTACAACGAATTCCATATTCTGCTCCTTATATCACAATGAATACTATCAATGCAACAAACAGAACAACTGCAACAGATGTGCACCATATAAGTTTCTTTGAAAGTGATGCTTTTTCTGCTGAAAGTTTATTTATAATCTCGTCTTTTCTGGAATTTTCATCCCTAAGAACTGCACATTCCTTTTCTGTTTCTTCAGTTCTGAGTTTCAGTTTTTCTATCTCTATCTGAAGATTGGAAATGTCCTCGGGAGAAACTTTACCTGAGCCGAAATTCTTTATAAACCCTGCAACGGCATCAAAGGATTTGGTAGCAATGATACCTGCCACCTTTGTAGCAACACCCATTTTTATACTTCCTTTTGCCATAGTGCACCTCCGTAAAAATCACTGCATTATTTTATAAGTGTGTCTATATCCACATATTCAAGATCAAGCGCTTTGGCAACATTCTTATTTGTACATTTGTTTTTGTACACATTCACACCGTTTTTAAGGCCTTTATCCTTTTTCATTGCTTCTTCAAATCCCATATTTGCCATAAGACGAGCATATCTGAATGTGGAATTTGAAAGTGCCATTGTAGATGTATAAGGAACTGCGCCCGGCATATTTCCTACACAATAATGAACAACACCATCCTCGATAAATACAGGATTGTCGTGAGTTGTCACATGGGATGTTTCACAGCATCCGCCCTGGTCAATGGCAATATCTACAATTACTGCACCTTTTTTCATAAGTTTGAGGTGTTCTTTTCTTACAAGTTTTGGTGTAGCACCGCCGGGGATAAGAACAGAACCGATAACAAGGTCTGCTTCCTTAAGGCTTTTTCTGATATTTGCCTCTGTACTGTAGAGAGTTGTAACAGATGCACCAAATACATCTTCAAGATATGAAAGTCTGTTCATATTAACATCAAGAAGTGTTACCTGAGCATCACTTCCCACAGCCGCTTTTGCCGCATAAGTACCTGCAACACCGCCGCCGATGATAACTATCTTACCTCTTTCTACTCCCGGCACACCGCCAAGAAGAATACCTCTTCCGCCGAAACTCTTTTCAAGATATTTCGCACCTTCCTGAATACTGAGTCTTCCGGCAATCTGGCTCATAGGACGAAGACATGGAAGGTTTCCTTCTTCATCAGTGATTGTTTCATAAGCAACTGCCTTTACTCCTCTATTTATAAGTGCCTCTGTAAGTCCCGGATTCGGAGCAAGATGAAGGTATGTAAAGAGTATCTGTCCTTCTCTCATATATCCGTACTCACAAGGTTCAGGCTCTTTTACCTTGATAATCATATCTGATTTTTCAAAAACTTCTGTTGGAGTATCAAGAATTATTGCCCCTGCTTCCCTGTACATTTCATCGGTAAAGCCTACTGCATCACCTGCATTTGTTTCCACATAAACTGTGTGCCCGTCTGCCACAAACTGTGCAGCATTATCAGGGGTAATACCCACACGGTATTCGTGATTTTTCAATTCTTTGGTTGTACCAATTGTCATATAATATCCCTCCGCATATGTTTATTTCAATGATTTAATTATAATACAATTATATTTTTTGTGTCAACAATTACATACATATTTTGCCCGGGTTGAGAATATTTTTTTCGTCAAATGCTTTTTTGATACCCTGCATAATCATAAGATGTGTTGAACCGTACTGTTTCCTTAAATAATCTTTCTTTGCATATCCGATACCATGTTCACCTGATACAAGGCCCCCAAGTTCTTCGGCTTTTTCATACATTTTGTCAAAACATTCCTTAAGGGTTTCTTCCCATTTTTCTTCATCCATTCCGTCACGGCAGATATATACATGAAGATTTCCGTCACCTGCATGGCCGAAACTGGGGATACGAATGTTATATTCATCTGCAAGTTGATGGGTATATTTGATAAATGCATCAACCTTGTTTACAGGCACTACCACATCACACTCATCCATCTCGGTTGTGGATGCCTTGATTGCTTCAAGAAATGCTCCTCTTGCAGACCATACCGCCTTCTTTCTCTCATCTATGTCTACTATATACACATCAAGAGCGCCTATATCAAGACAAAGGTCAGCCACCAGTGTTGCATCCTTTTCTACCGCTTCTTCAGAGTTTCCGTCTATGGTAAGAAGGATATATGCATCATTTTTTGTATCGGGAAACTTCTTTCCGAGATAACTTTCAGAAAACAGAATTGTATCTCTGGACATATATTCTATCGCAGTAGGAGTAACCTTTGATTTAAAAATCTTTGGTACTGCTTCTATAGCGCTTTTCATATCAGGAAATGGCACAAGAAGACTCAGTGATGCCTTCGGAAGTGGAATAAGTTTAAGGGTTGCCTCGCAAATAACACACAATGTTCCTTCTGAACCGACTACCAGGTCTTTAAGACTGTAACCGGAACTGTTTTTGGCAACTTTACTGCTCAGATCCATAATTTCGCCGTTTGGCATAACCACCTTAAGGGCTCTTACATAATCTCTTGTAACACCGTATTTTACTGCTCTCATACCACCTGCATTGGTGGAGATGTTGCCGCCGATAGTAGCAGATTTTTCACCCGGATCAGGCGGATACATAAAGTCATTTTCTTCTGCAAATGCACTTAACTCCATCAACAGAACACCGGGTTGAACCCTGACTACAAGATTATCCTCATCAAGTTCAAGGATTTTGTTCATACGGGTAGTTTCCATAAGAATACCGCCATACACCGGAACTGCGGCACCTACCAGTCCTGTACCGCTTCCTCTTACGGTAACGGGAATATTTCTTGCCCAGGCACGTTTCATAACGGCAGACACTTCTTCTGTGGAGTTTACTCTTACAAGCACCTCAGGCATCTTTTCTACGCCGCCAAGTTCATCGTGACCGTAATCGGAATTTATCTCTTCACCGATAAGTACATATTCGTCGCCAACCGCTTCCTTAAGATATTTTATATCTTCATATGTAACTTTGTTATACACTATTCAACAACCTTCCTTTTTCATTTTGTAATTCATTATAGAATCCAAGGTTTACAAATATCACAGATTCAAAATGCACAGCATTTCCCACCTGTTCTCTTCCCTTTTCTCTCTTACCTTCCGGCTGTATAAATCTATTCGCCCTTAAGTTCTCTGATTTTTTCTATAAGAAGAGGCAGAATTTCCGCAACGTCGCCTACAATCTCATAATCCGCAATATCAAATATGGGAGCATTTTTGTCTGTGTTTATTGCAACGATAGTTTCGGATGATTTCATACCTGCGGCAAACTGTACCGCTCCCGAAATCCCAAGACATATAATGAACTTCGGTTTGACAGTTCTTCCCGAAAGACCTATCTGTCTTTTTGCATCATAGATATTTGTTTCCACAAGAGGTCTTGTACAGGCTACCATACCGCCGAGTAAATCTGCAAGTTCATGAGCCTGACTTCTTAAGCCTTCTGTCATAGCACCTCTTCCCACTGCCACAATCACATCTGCTTCGCTGATATCAATTTCCTTTGGTTTGTCAAACACAGAAAGTATATTTACATCAGATTTTTTCATATTGTCTGTTACATCCATACTGATGACTTGCCCTGTAGTTTCCTCACTGTATTTCGGTTCGGAAAAGACTTTGTATCTTACGGTACAGAACTGCGGTCTTGTGTCTGAGGATACAATCTGTGCCATAATATTTCCGCCGAATGCAGGTCTTATCTGTACAAGATCGGTGTTGTCCTTCATCTCAAGTACAGTACAGTCTGCCGTAAGCCCTGCCTTACATCTTGCGGCAATTCTCGGTGCAAGTTGTCTGCCTAAGTTGGTAGCACCTACAAGCACGGAAGAGGGCTTTATCTTCTGAATAAAATCATAGAATGCCTCTGTATAAGGCTCTATTCTGAATCCTTCAAAGGCTTCGTCGTCATACACAAACACCTTGTCCACGCCGTAGTGGAGAAGTCTTTCGGCTACATCTTTGGTATCTCTGCCTATCACAAGTGCATACACTTCATGTCCCGTAACCTTTGCAAGTTCTCTCGCCTTGCCGCAAAGTTCATATGTAACTCTGTGGATTTTCCCCTTGAAATGATCTGCATATACACAAATCCCTTTCCACCGGGATTTGTCCACAGTTTTCTTTTCTTCTTCTTTATATTCAATTACTCCGTCACTTTTTTTCACACACAGTTTACACATTTTGCAGGCAGATGAAATGTTCAGTTTGCCGTCGTCATATGAAATAGCACCGAAAGGACATACTTTCACGATTTCTTCTGCTTTTTGGCGGGTAAGAATACCTTCATTTATAATTAAGTTTCCCATAATATTCTCCTAAATAAGTTTTTTGTCAGATACAACCTCAATAAGGCTCTGAACAAGTTCTTCTTTTGTTCCCACAAATTTCTTTCTCTCTTTTTTCTTCTCCGGCGGGAATATTCTCTCCACCTGAGTAGCAGAACCGTTAAGCCCGTAATTATCGGCATTTTTATCTTCGAAATCATCCATAGAAATAAATTTCACCACATCATCCTCAAGAGATTTCTTTACTCTGTAGGATGGAAGTCTTGGAGAATTTATATCGCCTTCCACAGAAATAAGACAAGGAAGTTTGATATTCATCTTTACATTTGTGTCATCAAGTGACGCAGTAAGGGTAATGCTTTCTTTATCCACATCATCTACGGTCAAAACATTTGAAACATTGCTTATTCCGAGATATTCGCTTACCTCTGCACCTACCTGGGCAGTATCCCCGTCTGTAGTCTGCTTTCCGCATATAATAAGGTCATATTCACCGCATTTCTTAATTCCCTGAGAAATAGTATAGGCTGTGGCAAGTACATCTGCCCCTGCAAATCTTCTGTCAGAAAGAACAGTACCGCGTTTCGCTCCCATACATACCGACTCAATGATAATCTCCTTTGCCTGAG
>JAZSJF010000186.1:0-1638 GCA_045534195.1 Clostridia bacterium
GCTCAAAGGTGAAACAAGCGGAAACTATCAGCACATCGTTTCAATCACTGCAGATTGTGACAATGATGCACTGGTAGTAGAGGTGGAACCTGACGGCCCTGCTTGTCATAAAGGTACTTTTTCATGTTTTGAAAACAGAATCTATCAGAATGAAGAACTGAAGGATTTTTCTTATGAAGGTCTTATGGAACTTATAAAGGGTAGAAAAATTGACAAAAAAGAAGGTTCTTATACCACATATCTCTTTGAAAAAGGACTTGACAAAATCCTCAAAAAAGTGGGAGAAGAATGTACAGAAGTTATTATCGGTGCGAAGTCAAATGACAAAAAAGAAACTATTTATGAAATCGCAGACCTTTGCTATCATACAATGGTGCTTATGATAGAAATGGGTATATCTCTTGAAGATATTCACAGAGAACTTGCTTCAAGACATGTAATTGACCACAAAGTAAAACAGGAGAAGATGGTATAATGGTAAGAGGGGATTTTCACATGCATACCACTTTCTGTGACGGAAAGAATACCCCTGAAGAAATGGTAATTTCCGCTATAGAAAAAGGAATGACAAAACTGGGGATATGTGTGCATTCATATCAGTTTTTTGATGAGAGTTTTTGTATAAAAAAAGATGAACAAAAAAACTTCCTGTCAGAAATATCACATCTTAAAGAAAAATATAAAGACAAGATAAAAATATACTCCGGTGCAGAACTTGAATATTATTCTGAATTTGATACAAGCGGATTTGATTATGTAATCGGCTCTGTACATTATGTAAAAAAGGATAATAACTATCTTGTGGTTGATTGTTCAAAGGATGCTATTGATGAGGCAACTGAGAAATTCTTTGACGGCGACATATATTCCTATTGTGAAGCCTACTATGAAACAGTAGGTGACGTGTGTGAAAAAACCAAGTGTGACATTATCGGACATTTCGACCTTGTGACAAAATTCAATGAGGGAAACTGTCATTTCGATACAAAAAATCCCCGTTATATAAAGGCGTACCAAAAGGCGGTTGACAGACTGATTCCTTATAATGTACCTTTTGAAATGAACACAGGTGCAATATCAAGAGGTTACCGTACAAAACCATATCCCGATGATGATATTGTTGAATATATATTGTCAAAAGGAGGCAAGATAATTTTGTCAAGTGATGCTCACAATTCAGATTCTATCGGACTGGCTTTTGACAAATGCGAAGAAATATTGAAAAAATATAATGTTATCAACATTGTACACCACTTATAGGTGGATAATATGAAAATTTACAATTCTGTATGTGAACTTGTGGGAAAAACTCCACTTGTTGAATTTGGAAAATTAAAAAGCGAATATGGTCTTTCGGGAAAACTTTTAGCAAAACTTGAGTGCTTTAATCCTGCAGGAAGTGTTAAAGACCGTGTTGGACTTAATATGATACTTGATGCGGAAAAAAGAGGACTTATTAAGCCTGGTGGGACAATAATTGAGCCTACAAGCGGAAATACGGGAATTGGTCTTGCCGCAGTATGCGCATCCCGTGGATATGAAATAATTCTTACTATGCCCGAAACGATGAGTGTGGAGCGCAGAAACCTTCTCGGTGCGTACGGTGCGCAGATAGTCCTTACCGACGGAAAAAAGGGT
>JAZSJF010000040.1:0-2668 GCA_045534195.1 Clostridia bacterium
CGGATTTGAAAACGAAGATATGAGTCATAAACTCCTGGACAAACTGATTGATACTGTTGAGAATTTTTCAACTGATGGTTGGCTGGATGAGCAACCCCCCTTCGGACGGTTTGACATTTATTCACTCAGTTCAAACTCTGCGATTATAAGGTTGTTTGAAATGATGGAAAGGGATGTTCCGGATTGCTTTAAGAAAAACGAAAGGGAAATAATTGACATTTTATATGCGTTGCGAAATCGTCAGGGTAAGGGGTTTTATTACGGAAGAAGCGTAGCGTTTTTTGCAGATAAATTTGTTGTAGAAAAACTGTTGTCTGCAATAAAAAAAGGATTGATTGATGACGATAAAACAGATGAAGTGATGACATATGTTATATGTGCGGCAGATAGGATAATCAATTTCTGGTATGACCAAAAAAGAGAAATCTGCAATCTGTGGTTTGTTGGTAGAAATACAGAAAATTACCGACCTTTATCAAAGGCTTTTTCGGTAACACTCGAGTTGCTTACAGGACTTGCAGATGTAGCGGAAAATATGAAAGAAACTCTTTATTATGATTATATTCCCAAAAAAGATATAACCGATTCACAAAGATGGGAGATAAATAAGACGGTTTTTGTTGATGAAGAGAAAAAAGTCAGAAAACTCTATGTCTTAAGAAGAAAAGAGCATACCTTTGTGCTTAATCTGACCGGCCTGGGAAAAAGAATCAGAAGTGCTGCGTATATGCCTGCACCGAGAGAAGCAGGCTTTCTTGATGCTCCCCCTGCAGATGTGTGTATGCCGTATCTTTGTCCAAGAGTAACACTTTTTGACGGAACGGTAGTTATGCCTGTACAAAACTATTATCAGATAACCGAAATTATCAAAGATGATTATGCAGAAATTGTCGCAAAAGGCAGACTTGCGGATATATCAGATAATACCTTTGAAAAAGTATCAGATAAGGATTTTGAGGTAAGATACATATTTAATAAAGATATAATCAATGTTGAATACAAAATTAAAGGTGCTGTTGATTCAAAGATTGTATTTTGCGGAGGAGATGTAAGTTATGTTACATTTCCTGATGCAACCGGAGAGATAATTTGTGATACTTCCAAAAATCATTACTTTGATTCTTATGGCGGCAATCTTTCAAAATGTAAAATTGCTCTTATATCAGGAGAAGTAATCAGATACAAAATCAAATTGTAAAGAACGAAAAGGAGAGAAAAAGTGATTGAGCTAATTACTTTAGTTATTGTAATTGTAATGCTTGTATCATCGTTTATAACATCAAATGTATATGCAAATGACCAAATCAGAATCAAACTGAACGGCTATTATATGGATTTTGATGTTATGCCTGTAATTGTAAATTCCAGAACTCTTGTTCCCATGAGAGGAATATTTGAAGCATTGGGAGCAGATGTTTCGTGGGAGGCATCGACAAAAACCGTAAGAGCATTTGGTATTAACGGCACAGAGATTATGCTCAAAATAGGTGATAAAAATGCAACGGTAGACGGAAATACCGTGACTCTCGATACAGAAGCACAGATTGTAGGCGGACGAACAATGGTCCCTGTAAGATTTGTATCAGAAGCCATGGGCGAAGAAGTCGGATGGGATAATGATACAAGAACGGTAACCATAGGAAATAAAATGATTGCCAACGGAAAAGGACTGGATGTTCTGAAAAGTACTGTTCACAGACCGATTCCCACTGAATTTACAAAATCAAATTCTATGAGCGATTTATTGTTTTATGTTGACGAAAACGCAACAGAAGAAGTGGTGACACCATTGGAACTTTCTCAGGGAAGGGCCATTTATCCTGAAAATGTCATTGCAGATGATGTGAGAATAGAAACAACTTCAGGTACAACCATTGAGGTTATGAGTTTTGATGATAAAGATTTTGCAAGAGGACTTGTTGTAGATGTTACTCAACCTCCTGTAAAGGATAACGAGGTTATAGTCCGCCTTAACAAAACACTTGAGGGAGAAGGGGAAGCAGGGGATGCAATGCTTATCCGTTTTGCTGCAAGAAGGGTATCGGGCGGAGATGATTCCGGATATGCAAAACTTAAGGTTCAGGTCGAAGTACCTGTCAAGTTTACCAAGGCGGTGTTTGAGGAAGTAAATTTTGATAATAATTGGGAATATTATCAGATACCGTTTACTATGATTGAAAACTCTGTCAATGTAGCGGTAAGATTTGGATATGGTGTGCAAAAAGTTGAATTTGCCGATTTTCAGATTTATAATTTCGGAAAGGTAGATTTGAAGTTCCTTCCCCGAAACAATCAGAGTCTTATTACAGAAGAATTAAAGCCTGATGCACAGTGGAGAAAGGATGCAACCGACAGAATCCAAAAAGAGAGAAAAGGCAACTTCAAGGTTGTTGTCAGGGATACAGATGGTAATATAATTCCTGATGCCAAAGTGAAAGCGGATATGTTTGAACACGAATTTCAGTTCGGTTCTATACTCAAAAATCAGGACAGTACCAATCCCAAGACGGATTACGGCAGAACATTTATAGAAAACTTCAATTCTGCTGTTTTTGAATCTCATACAAAGCCGGGACTCTATGATCCGACAATTGTAAGACAAGGCCTTAATAATGCAAATGCAAACGGAATAAAAACCTTCAGAGGGCATTGTATTGTCTTTGAAAAA
>JAZSJF010000336.1:0-6499 GCA_045534195.1 Clostridia bacterium
AAATATAATTCACCTAAAAAAACTCCCCAAATAAATATTGCTTACCAAAAAAATATATGATATAATGTATAAAAATATAACTTAAGGAGCAGTTCATTATGAGCAGAGCCGACCAGATTTTTATAGAAAATATGACCGATATTATTGAAAACGGATTCTGGGATACAGACTTAGACGTCCGTCCCAAATGGGAAGACGGAACACCTGCGCACACCGTAAAAAAATTCGGGTTAGTAAACCGCTATAACCTAAAGGAAGAGTTCCCGATTCTTACTCTCCGTCGTACATATTTTAAAAGCGCACTTGACGAGCTTTTGTGGATATGGCAGAAAAAGTCCAACAATATAAAGGATTTAAACTCTCATATCTGGGACGAATGGGCCGATGAAAACGGCTCAATCGGAAAGGCGTACGGGTATCAGTTAGGTGTTAAGCACAAATACCCCGAGGGCGAATTTGACCAGGTTGACAGAGTTCTATATGACTTAAAGAATAACCCTGCATCAAGACGTATTATGACAAACATCTTTAATCATCAGGACCTTCACGAGATGGGACTTTATCCTTGTGCATACTCTATGACCTTTAATGTAAGCGGAAATACTTTAAACTGCATTTTAAACCAAAGATCTCAGGATATGCTTATGGCAAATAACTGGAATGTCTGCCAGTATGCAGTGCTTGTGCATATGATGGCGCAGATTTCAGGATTTGAACCGGGAGAACTTGTACACATTATTGCAGACGCACATATATATGACAGACATATTCCGTTGGTAGAAGAACTTATCAGCAAACCTACATTTGATGCACCTGAATTTAAGATGGATAAATCCATTGATGATTTCTATAAGTTTACCAAGGATAGTTTCAGTTTTGAAAATTATCAGTACAATGAGTTTAAGGTAAAAATTCCCGTAGCAGTATAAAATGAAATGTAAAAATTCTCCCGGGCACAAAAAGGCAGGGGGGATTTTAGATAAGCAACGGTAAACCGTAACTGTATTGTGATTTTTCGGAAGGAAATCTCAAAATGAGATTTCCCTGAATTATGTGCCTTTTTGTTACGAACAAACTTCACCTCTCGGCGTATCACACATACGCCTTCGGGAATACGAAATCAGAGATTTCGTTTCAGTTTGTCCGTCCGGAACAATTTTTCCTATTTCATTTACGGGGAGTAAAAATTCTCCCGGGCACAAAAAGGCAGGGGGGATTTTAGATAAGCAACGGTAAACTGTAAGTGTATTGTGATTTTTCGGAAGGAAATCTCAAAAGGAGATTTCCCTGAATTATATGCCTTTTTGTTACGAACAAACTTCACCTCTCGGCGTATCACATACGCCTTCGGGAATACGAAATCAGGATTTCGTTTCAGTTTGTCCGTCCGGAACAATTTTTCCTATTTCATTCGTATAATGTAGGGTTCGGCGGTTTGCGACGAACCGCAATATGGAGATTTTTGGTACAGATATGCAGGAGGGCGGCGTCCTCGATGTCCCGCAGATGAGTTTTTATAAAAGTTGAGAGGAAGAGATTTTATGAAACTAATAGTTGCAGTAGACAATAAATGGGGAATAGGCAGAGATAACGATCTTCTCTTTTCTATTCCGGAGGATATGAAATTTTTCAGAACCACCACTCTTAACAAGGTGGTGATTATGGGCAGAAAGACTCTGGAATCCTTTCCCGGCGGTAATCCTCTCAAAAACAGAGTGAATATCGTGATTACCAATGATTCATCTTATCATAAAGAAGGTGCGGTTATCGTACACTCTCTGTTTGAAGTGAAAGATGCAATCAAAGACTACAACTCAGATGATGTATATGTAATCGGCGGAGCAAGTATTTATGAACTTATGTATGATTATTGCGATGAGGCATATATCACTATGGTGAAAAAAGACGGAAATGCAGATAAGTTTATGGTTGATTTGTCCAAAAAAGCCAACTGGAATCTGATTTCTGAATCCGAAACCAAAGAGAACGATGACGGGACAGAATTTGCTTTCTGTACTTTCAGAAACAGCGATGTAAAATCTTTTTAAACTTAATATTCAAAATAAACTCGGAATTTTGCAAAAAATATTGTAATATTCCGAGTTTTGTGTTATAATGAATCATTGTGTAAAAATAGTTAACAAAAGAGGGATACATCTTGAGTGAAATAAGAGAAAACAAAATGGGGACAGCCCCGGTATTCAAACTTATAATGACAATGGCTCTTCCCGCTATATTTTCTATGTTGGTACAGTCATTGTATAATGTGGTTGACAGTATATTTGTTGCCAAACTGAGTAAGGATGCCCTTACAGCCGTATCTGTTGCATATCCTATGCAAATGCTTATAATTGCCTTTGCAGTGGGAACAGGCGTAGGTGTAAATTCTCTTATGTCCAGACGACTGGGAGAGAAGAAAAATGATGAAGCATCATCAGTAGCGGCACACGGGATTGTGTTGTCCATTATTACCTGGGCATTATTTGCCATTGCGGGAATATTCTTTTCGGAGAGTTTCATAGCCATGTCGGCAGGTAATGAATCCAATGCCCCGGACATCATAAGAATGGGTACAGAATACTTGTCAATTGTTCAGATAGTGAGCATTTTTTGTTTCTTTGTCTGTGTTGCAGAAAAGACCGTTCAGGCAACGGGAAATATGATATATCCCATGATATGTCAACTTATAGGTGCCGTAGTCAATATAGTATTTGATCCTATATGCATATTCCTGCTTGATATGGGAGTAAGAGGTGCGGCAGTTGCTACTGTATTCGGTCAGTTCTGTTCATTTGTGTATGTGCTTTATATCTATAAGTACAAAACATTCAATGTAAAAATCACTCTGAAAAAATTCAGATTTAAACTTAATATAATAAAGGAAATATATGTTGTAGGACTTCCTGCAATTCTTATGCAGAGTATAGCAAGTGTGCTTACCACTTGCCTTAATATGATTCTTGCGGCGTTGTCCACTACTGCAGTTGCAGTTCTTGGTATATATTTCAAACTTCAGTCATTTGTATTTATGCCTGTATTCGGACTGAATCAGGGACTTATGCCGGTAATGGGATACAATTACGGCGCCTGTGACAAAAAAAGACTTCTTGATGCATACAAGTACGGATGCCTTATTGCACTTGTAATAATGGGAGCGGGAGTGCTCATATTTATGCTTTGTCCCGGACTTCTTATGCAGGTATTTGATGCAGATGAAGAAATGATGAGAATGGGTGTATCTGCCATGAGGATTCTTTCACTGAGTTTCCTTCCGGCGGCACTGGGAATTATTTCTTCCACTCTGTTTCAGGCAACCGGCAAGGGAATGTATTCACTTATAGTGTCTGCTCTCAGACAACTTGTGGTAATACTTCCTGCGGCATATGCTTTCGCCGCAATCTACAAAGATCCGAATATGGTATGGTGGGCATATCCTATATCAGAAATTGCAGCACTTACAGTGTGCTCTGTTCTTGTAATACGACTTTATAAAAAGAATATCCGTCATTTAGACGAACAAAGGAGAGTATAGACTATGAATATTACACAGAAACTTATCAAATCACATCTTGTGTCAGGAGAAATGACACCGGGCAGTGAAATTGCACTGAGAATTGACCAGACACTTACTCAGGATTCAACCGGTACAATGGCATATCTTGAGTTTGAAGCAATCGGTATCGACAGAGTAAAGACAAAACGCTCAGTGGCATATATTGACCATAACACATTGCAGTCCGGATTTGAAAATGCAGATGACCACAAATATATCCAGACAGTAACCAAGAAACACGGTATATATTTCTCAAGACCGGGTAATGGTATCTGTCATCAGGTACATCTTGAAAGATTCGGTATCCCCGGTCAGACACTTCTCGGTTCTGACAGCCATACACCTACAGGCGGCGGTATCGGTATGCTTGCAATCGGTGCAGGCGGTATGGACGTGGCAGTTGCAATGGGTGGCGGTGAATACTACATCACTATGCCAAAAGTTGTAAAGGTAAATCTTGTAGGTAAACTTAAACCATGGGTTGCCGCAAAAGATATTATTCTTGAAGTTCTGAGAATTATGACCGTCAAAGGCGGTGTAGGTAAGGTAATCGAATATGCCGGTGAAGGCGTAAAGACACTTTCAGTACCTGAGAGAGCAACTATTACAAATATGGGTGCAGAACTGGGTGCTACAACAAGTGTATTCCCAAGTGATGAAATCACAAAGGCATTTCTTGAAGCACAGGGCAGAGTTGAAGACTTTACAGAAATCAAGGCTGATGATGATGCAACATATGATGAAGAAATTACAATAGATTTGTCCACACTTTCTCCGATGGCAGCAAAACCACATATGCCTGACCTTGTTGATACTGTTAAGAATATCGGCAAAATCAAAGTGGATCAGGTAGCAATCGGAAGTTGTACAAACTCATCATATATGAATATGATGAAAGTGGCTAAGATTCTTAAGGGCAAAACCGTTCACGAAGATGTGAGCCTTGTAATAAGCCCGGGATCAAAGCAGGTACTCAATATGCTCAGTGCCAACGGTGCATTGGCTGATATGATTTCTGCAGGTGCAAGAATTCTTGAATCAGCCTGCGGTCCTTGTATCGGTATGGGACAGTCACCTAAGACTGATGCAGTATCATTAAGAACATTCAACAGAAACTTCGAAGGCAGAAGCGGAACAAAATCTGCACAGATTTATCTGGTAAGCCCGGAAGTGGCGGCACTCAGTGCTATCAACGGATATCTTTCAGATCCTACAGAACTTGATATTTCAAATGAAGTAGTTATGCCTGAAAAATTCCTCATTAATGACAATATGGTGGTTGCACCTGCTGAAGAAGGAAACGATGTAGAGGTAGTAAGAGGTCCTAATATCAAACCTTTCCCTACAAATGTAAAACTTCCGGAAACTGTATCAGGTGTATCTCTCATCAAGGTGGAAGACAATATCACCACAGACCACATTATGCCATCTAATGCAAAACTTCTTCCATATCGTTCAAATATTCCGTATCTTTCGGAATTCTGTCTTGCTCCTTGTGATGAAAACTTCAGTAAACGTGCAAAAGAAGCAAACGGCGGATTTATCATTGCAGGATCAAACTACGGTCAGGGTTCATCCAGAGAACATGCTGCACTTGCACCTTTGTATCTTGGAGTAAAAGGCGTTATCGCAAAATCATTTGCAAGAATTCATATGGCAAATCTTGTAAACTCAGGTATTCTTCCTATGACATTTGTAAATGAAAACGATTATGACGATATCGATTTAAACGATAAACTTGTTATAGAAAATGCTACAGATGTAGTGAAAAATGAAGACAGATTCATTGTAAAGAATGTTACCAAAGGCAAGGAATATCAGGTAGAAATCGTTCTTTCTGACAGACAGAGAGAAATGATGCTTGCAGGCGGTCTTCTTAACTATACAAGAGAAAAGAATCAATAATTATTGGAGGATATGGTTTTGGATGCAAAGAAGGTACCGGAGGTTGTTGTAAAAAGACTCCCGAGATATTACAGATATTTAGACGACCTTCTCAAAAATAAAGTATACAGAATATCATCTGCGGAACTGAGCAGAAAGATGAATGTAACCGCATCACAGATAAGACAGGATTTCAACTACTTTGGCGGATTCGGTCAACAGGGATACGGATACAGTGTACAGATGCTTCATTCGGAAATTGCAGAAATTCTCGGACTTAATAAAGGAATAAAGACTATCCTTGTAGGTGCGGGAAATCTCGGCAAGGCACTGGCAAATCATGCAAAGTTTGAAAGACGCGGATTTCATATGATAGGTGCATTTGATGTTTCGCCTGAGATTGTGGGCAAAAAAATCAAAGATATCACCATTATGGATTATTCTGAGATGGAGGCTTTTGTAAAGGAACACAATCCTGATATTGCAATTCTCACTGTGTCACAGAAGAATGTGAAGGATGTTGCAAAGCATCTTGAGGATATCGGCATTAAGGCTGTGTGGAACTTCTCTTATACCGAGTTTGAAAGTCATAAGATGATAGTGGAAAATGTACATCTGTCGGATAGTATAATGATGCTTTCATACAAACTCCACAATGAATAGGGGTAAAAATTGTCCCGAGCGCAAAAGCGTAAGGCGAGAATAAAGGAAAGTATTATTAAATTTTAAATGTTATTCTTATAAGGTAGAAAAACATCCTTCGGGATGTTTTTCTTTGTTTATATACGCTTTTGCTTTGAACAAACTTTCGCTCTCGCAGTATCGCATACAGCTTCGGCTCAGTTTGTCCAATCGGGACGATTTTTCCACCCTATTCATCTAAGTGTAAGGGGTAAAAATTGCCCGGAGCGTAAAAAGGCAGAGTGTGATAAAAGATATTTTTATATAGTAATGAAATATTAATATATCACAATGTAGAAACTATTGCACAAAAATGCAATAGTTTCTTTTTATCTGTGCCTTTTTACTACGAATTACCCCATTGGGGACGGTCCCTGGTGG
>JAZSJF010000262.1:0-4905 GCA_045534195.1 Clostridia bacterium
TAAGCGGTGTACTCCTCGTTGGAGAAGAAACCGTAAGGGAAAAGGAATTAAGATTACCCGTAGGGGATGAATTCAACAAGATATTTATCGTAAGTCTTTTTACGGTTATCATCCACTATGCATTTACATATACCGCACTTTCACTTTGTGACAGTTCAAAGTCTGCGGTATTAAAGCAGATAGGATTTCTCTTTGTGCCTTGTGTTATGTTTATGATAAGGAAAGATGAAAAGTTCTCAATATATAAGGTCATAGCAGGAATTCTGGGCTTTGTATCGGTGATTGTAATCAACCTTGACGGTATGAACTTTATATTCGGTATAGGTGAACTTATAGTGATACTTGCATCCTTTTCCTCAGTTACGGGACAGATTATATCCAAAAATGTGTATGACAGATATCATCCCGCAAGAGTGGTGGCATATTCGCAGTTAATCGGCGGATTGGTGCTTATGGGAATGGGGTATATGCTTGGCGGAAGAATAACAGTATGGACAATTTCCTCAGTGGCAGTGCTTCTTTACATATGTGCCGCATCAATTGTGGCAAATCTTATCTGGAATACACTGATTAAATACAACGATATGTCAAAATTATCTGTACTCAAATCCGCAGATCCTATATTTGCATCGGCATTTTCGGCCACACTTCTTGGTGAGAATATCTTTAAGATAGAATTTGTGATTGCAATATGTCTTGTAGTTTCGGCAATACTGATAAGCAACATAAGAAAGAAATAAATATTTCAGAATATTTTGCAAAAATAAAAGAACCTGAAATATCAACTGCACAAAGTAATGCAGTAGGATATGTCGGGTTCTTTTTTTATTTCATTTTATTATTTTGATGACGGTAAATCAGCGGAGTAAATTCATACTTGTTTTTTCTGTAGGCGGTAGGGGATACAGACAGATGTTTTTTGAATGTATATATGAAGTGTTCTATGGAGTTATATCCTGATGTGAGTGCCGCATCTTTAACAGACATATTTGTGGTCTTCAATAATGAACAGGCACATTTTAAGCGCATCATATTAAGATAGTGATGAAATGAATTTCCTGTATTCTTTTTGAATAATGCTCCGAGATACTTTGGTGTGACAAAAAATTTCTTTGCAACACTGTCTATTGATATATCTTCTTTGTATGATGTATTTATATATGACAATACATTCTGGATAAGACTGGATGAAGGTGATTCGTTTTCAGGTGAATGCTTCACAATATGAAGCATTATTGTAGTAATAAGATTAGATACAACAGTGTGATAGAGGGGGCTCATTTTGTCAGCCTCTTTAAGTTTTTTTACACAGTATTCTATATTGTCAAGTTCATCTTCTTTGAGTTGGCACAGAAATCCGTTTTTCCACATCATATGATTTGTGATGCTTTCGGGTATAACGGCAAAGTCCAGTCTGAGAGATATTACAAACATATCCTCTGTGGCGCCGATACTGTGGTTGTCCAGGTGTGTAAGAAGAACGGCACTTCCCCGTTTCAGTGTTTGTTTTTCTGAGTTGAGGACATGTTCGCCCTGTCCTGAAAGAATTATTTCTATTTCATAGAAGTTGTGCCAGTGAAGGGGGAAGAAATAGTCTTTTCTGATAAATTTCTCTGTAAGTGTGTAGTGTTCTTCCTTGTGCATTTCGTGTTCCTGGCGGTTTTTGTATCTGTCTTCAACATTATTCATCATAAATCACCTTATTTTCGGTAGTTTTCTTAATTATATCAGGTAAAGTGCGATTTTTCAAGGGTAAAAATATTAACTTTGAAAAATAACTGTAATATTTTTGTCATATAACAGAAAAAATTAGTTGATTGTTGCAAAAAAATGTGATATGATACAAATATACTTAGTAGATTTGCACAAACAAATCTCAAAAGTAAAAATTCTTTTAACAAAAGGAAGGGAAGTAAAATGAAAAAGTTATTGGCTATCGTTCTTGCACTTGTTCTTATAAGTGCAGCATTCACAGGTTGTACACCTGCTGAACCGGGTACAGGCAGTGCCGATGGTAATGTTATCAGAATCGGTGTGTTTGAACCTCTTACAGGTGACTCAGCATCCGGTGGTAAAAAAGAACTTCTTGGTGTTCAGTATGCAAATGCAGAAACACCTTCAATCACACTTGACGGCGTAGAGTACAAAATCGAAGTTGTATACTCCGATAACGGTTCTACTACAGACAAAGCACCTTCAGCGGCTGCTACTCTCGTAGACAAAGATGTATCTATAGTTCTCGGTTCTTACGGTTCCGGTGTATCTATGGCTGCAAGTGATACATTTGATCAGGCAGGTCTTGCTGCAATGGGTATCACATGTACAAATCCTAATGTTACAAAGGGAAATGAACATTACTTCAGAATTTGTTTCCTTGATCCGTTCCAGGGTTCTGTTCTTGCAAACTTCGCAAAAGAAAAATGCGGTGCAAAGAAAGCATACCTTCTTGGTGAACTTGGTAACGAATATGACCAGGGACTTCTCACATTCTTTGAACAGACATTTACAAAAGCAGGCGGTTCTGTTGTAAAGGCAGACTTCCCAACAAATACTGCAGACTTCACACAGTATCTCAATACTGCAAAGAAAGAAGGCTGTGATGTAATCTTCACACCTGTATCTATCGCATACGCTACACAGATTGTATCCCAGGCTGCAAGACTTGAAATCGGTCTTCCAATCCTTGGTTCTGATACACTTGATGACAATAAGGTTCTCGAGGCTGCTAAGGGCACAAAGACAGAACTTTATGTATCTACTTTCTATCAGGAAGGCGGTTCACCTGAATTTGACGAAGGTATCAAGAACTATATCAACACAAATGCCGATGCAAAAACTGCAAACGGCGGTGATGATACAATCTCTGCTGTAACTGCAATGGGTTACGATGCTTACTATGTTGCTCTTGAAGCAATCAAGGCTGCAGGTTCACCTGACAAAGCAAAAGTAAAAGCAGCACTTCCGACAGTTAAATACACAGGTGTTTCCGGTGAAATCGCATTTGATGAAATCGGTGATGCACTCCGTGACACAGCATATATCAAGACAGTTGATACTGCTAACGGAACATGGAAACTTGAAACTGTTCAGAAAGCACAGTAATTCTGTACTTTAAATTAATATTTATAAATCGTACGCTTGGCGGGGGTTTCCCCGCCGGGCGCTTGCGATTTCTTTGCTGCCTCGAAAGAAGAGGTAGTTCTCTTTTTTCGAGACAGCAAAGAGATTTGCTATTATATTGAAAGCGAGGTATTAAAGGTGCAATCTTTGATTACAACACTTTTGACAGGTATATCTGTCGGCGGACAATATGCTCTTATTGCTATAGGGTATACAATGGTATACGGCATTCTGCGCCTTATTAATTTTGCACACGGTGACGTGTTTATGGTGGCGGGTATGGTGCTCATCTTTTTGTCTGCATCATTGCCGGTTGCAGTTGTCATTCCGGTAGTAATTATAGCCACAATTCTTCTTGGATTCCTGATTGAGCGTGCGGCTTATCTCCCACTGAGAAATGCTCCCCGTATGAGCGTTATGATATCTGCTATAGGCGTAAGTTATCTTTTGCAGAATGTGATTACATATCTTACCGGCGGACAGCCTATGACTTATCCTACAATAGCATTTCTTGCACAGACAGTCACAGTGCTTGGTACCAAGCAGACAGTAGCAACTCTCATTACTCTGCCTATGGTTATTGTGCTTGTACTCTTACTCACATTCCTTATCAACCATACAAAAATCGGTATGGCTATGCGTGCCGTATCAAAGGACTTTGAAACAAGCCGTCTTATGGGAATAAAAATCAATACTGTTATATCTGTAACATTTGTTATCGGTTCGCTTCTTGCGGCAGTAGGTTCTGTATTATATTTTTCAAACTATCCCAAGATTGTTGCAGTATCGGGAGCACTTCCCGGACTTAAGGCATTTGTTGCCGCGGTGTTTGGCGGTATAGGTTCTATTCCGGGTGCCGTTATCGGTGCATTTATTATCGGTATATGCGAAAACCTTATCAAAGCAACATCATATTCAGTATTTTCGGATGCTTTCACCTTTGCAGTTCTTGTAGTAGTTCTTATTTTCAGACCTACAGGTATATTTGGTGAAAAGACAGTGGACAAGGTATAATGGGAGGTGCTTGAAATGAAAGATCTTAATAAAACAAACAAGACAAAAAGCACCCTTATTGTGATTCTTTCGCTTTTTGCTTTCTGGGGACTTCTGCTTCTTGTAGAAAACCTCAATCTTATTATACCGAATGTTCCTAAACTTTTTACACCTACATCAAAACTGTTTATGGTACTTCGAAAAGTTATAGTATACTGTCTTATTGCAGTGTCACTTAACCTTCTCAACGGTTTTACCGGTTTGTTTTCACTGGGACATGCAGGGTTTATGTTACTTGGTGCATATACTTTTGCTATTCTTACCACTCCGGTATCACTCAAAGTGCCTGCAGACGGAATTTTCTATAAGTATGGCGGCAGTGTGGTAAACTTCTCACTTCAGGAGTCTTTTGGCGCAATATTCGGAACCACAGGTGTGGGCGGTACAGTAAGCCTTATACTCGGTGTGCTTTTTGCACTGGTCATTGCAGGTTGCGTAGCATCACTTTTTGCATATCTTATAGGACTTCCGGTATTAAGACTCAAAAGTGACTATCTCGCTATTGCAACACTTGGTTTTGCAGAAATTATCAGAACCATATTCCAGTGTGAAGTTATCAAACTTCCGGGCGGTGGCGAACTTGTATTGGGTAAACTTACAAACGGCGCAAATATGATAAAGGGATTTCCTACACTGAATTCTTTCAATGTGGTAAACTCATCGGGGCAGACCACACTGTATCTTTCTACGGTAGTTCCTGCGGTTATCGTTTCTGTTTGTATTATTCTCATT
>JAZSJF010000279.1:0-4522 GCA_045534195.1 Clostridia bacterium
GCATCAATCATAATAAGAAGTTCCATAAGATTCTGATTTACAGGTTCACAGGTAGACTGTACAACAAACACATCACTACCTCTTACTGTTTCATTGATATTGATGCTTACTTCACCGTCTGCAAATGCACTTACATCTGCATCTCCCAAAGGAAGTCCCAGATAATCTGCAATTTTCTTTGCAAGTGTCACATTTGAGTTAGCGGCAAAGATTTTGATGTTTTTTCCGTGTGTAATCATTTTTTGTTCCTCCTGATCTCTTTTGTATTTTATATTATTTTTCAATAAAAGACTTATTTGTTTTTGACAGGTCTCTTCCAGTCTTTCTTTATAGTCTGACGGCTTCTTGCAATTGCAAGGGAATCAGGCTCCACATCTTCGGTAATAGTGCTTCCTGCTGCAACAAAGGCATTTTTGCCAACCTTAACGGGAGATACAAGATTTGTATTGCATCCGATAAACGCACCGTCTTCAATAACTGTTCTGAATTTATTTGCACCGTCATAGTTTACGGTAATTGTACCGCATCCGAAATTGATATTTTTGCCCACATCACTGTCGCCTATATAAGTGAGATGAGATACCTTTGTTCCTTCATCTATTGTAGAATTCTTGATTTCTACAAAGTCACCGATTTTTACCTTTTCGCCGATATTTGAATTAGGTCTGATATAAGCAAACGGACCTACCGTTGTGCCGGACTTAATAAGAGAATCTGTACAGACAGAAGCAAGAATCTTCACATTGTCACAGATTTCCATATTTGTAATAATGGAATTAGGTCCTATTTCACAACCTGAACCAATTTTTGTATTTCCTTTGAGATGAGTATTCGGCAGAATAACAGTTTCTGCACCGATCTCAACACCTTCATCAATATATGTGCTTGAAGGATCGAGAATCACTACGCCTTCCTGAAGATGTTTCATAACAATCTCAGAATTCTTTTTAAGATAATCATTCACAAATTCTGTTTTGTCGTTCATCAATATACGCCTCCGAATATTAAATTAACCATATAAATTTAACCATATAAACTGTGCCTGATCACAGTTACAATTTAGTATATCACAAAATTTTTTTCTTATCAAGTTATAATTACAATTTATGTTAATTTTTTATAATTTAGACAATCCAGACTAAAATATACCATGAAAATATGTCATAATTACAATTTTTGATCCGATAATCAGAAATCATTTTTTGTCACTACAGAGTATTTGTTTCGTTATCCTTATAAACTCTGCCATTGCTCTTGTGCAGTATTTGTTTTTCTTGTGTGCTATATACAGATTTCTGCTGTATTGTTCATTTTTGACTTTATACAAAAAGACATTATCACTGCCCCTGCCGTATTTTAAAAGAGTATCCGTAACAAAACACAGTCCTATTCCTGAGTCGGCAAGTGCATATGAAATATTAAGCTGATCCACCCTGTAAATAACCTTAGGCTCTATATTCTCTGCATTAAAAAAACTAATGGCACGCTTATACATATCGTTACCTTTTTTTAGCAGAATAAATTTTTCATCCTTAAAGCTTTTAATAGAAACTGCTTCAACATCATCAAGACAGACTGATCCATTATAAATACTTTCAGGTTCAATTTGAAACTTTTTTAGTTTTTTGTTTATTTCCCTGTCTTTTGGTACGCATAATAAGATATCCTCACTCGAAAGAAAAAAACTCTCATAATCCTCCGCATTTTCATCAAAGCTGTCTATGATTATATCTATCTGCTCATTGTTCAGCATAGCGTTAAGGTTATCTGAATGAGCCTCTACAAGCTCCACTTCAATATCGGGATACAGTTTATTAAACTGATTAATGACTCTGGGCAAAACATATGAAGATAGATAATTTGTCCCACCAACCAGTATTTTGCCTGTTTTCAGATTGTTAATATCATTTATACGGTTTATGAAGTCTTTTTCCGCTGCAATTATCTGTTCGGTTGTTGCAATATATTCCTTGCCTATTTCTGTGAGTTTTACAGTATTACCTGTCCTTTCAAACAAATCAGCCCCAAGCTTCTTTTCGATATTCTTTATTGCCACACTTAGGGATGGTTGTGAAATAAACAGTTTTTCGGCTGCTCTTGTAAAGTTTCTCTCCTTATATACCTGATAAACATAATTGTATTTAGTAAACACGCAGACACCCCGCTATAGTTTATTTCTATCATTTTGATAGAGCAAAAGTATTTGACTATAGAGTATCACATGTATATAATTAAATCAATACTTTTTACAGGAGATATTTATGATTAAAAAACTATCAAACATATTTGTTATAATGCTCACTGCAGCACTCTCAGCATTAAACTATGCAATTTTCATTTTTCCAAACAGTTTTGCACCTGCAGGCATAGACGGAATATGCACTATGATACAGGATGTGACAAATGTTAATATCGGTTATCTTTCACTTTTAGTCAACATTCCTCTTATCATTTGCTCATTTTTCGTTTTAAACCGCGCTTTTGCACTTAAAAGTGCCATATATGTAATAATATTTTCTGTAAGTTCAATTATTTATAGCTATATTGATCTCTCACCATATTGTTACATAACCAATACAGGAAGCAGTATAGTGCTTGCGCCAATTGTTGCAGGTACAATACGAGGTATACTTTATTATATCACATTGAAATTGAACGGTTCCAGTGGCGGAGTAGATATAATTGCAGCACTAATCAAACACAAAAAACCTTTTCTTGACCTTATGAACACTATTTTCTTTTTTAATATGATTGTGGCATTATGCTCTTATTTTGTATATGGTATGCGTCTTGAACCGGTTATATGCAGTATTCTTTATTCATTTATAACAACTAATGTTAACAATAACATCCGAATCACATCAGACGAAAACATAAAATATGAGATTATCAGCAGAAACGCTGAACAATTATGCTCAGAAATATCCGATAAGTTTCATCAGTCTGCCACAATTATTGACGCTCACGGCTCATATTCAGGTCTTGATACAAAAATGGTTGTATGTGTTGTTAACAAAAAAAATGCACCTTATATTGAAGAGCTTATATTAAACCATCCCGATTGTGTTGTATTTAAAAGCACGGTAGGAAATTCCATTTCGGGAGTTACATATAAGTAGTATATATATAAAGTTAAAATATCTTCTCTTTAATCTGACCAAAAAAGAACTACGATAAGATTGCTCTTTACCGTAGTTCTTTTTTGATATGAAAATGAAATTACTTAATCTCTATTGCTTTTGTATACGGCATTACCAGATTGTCAATGTCACTCCACAAAAATGCCATATATTTATATCCTCCGTCCACTTTGTCCATAAAAAGTGTAAGATCAAGAGGGAAATCTGAATCTCTGTTAAATACAACAGGTTCTTCAGATACAGTCATGGGTATGAATTCTCCGTCAACATTTGAGAGTAGATAAACACTCCATCGTTATAATCCCGCCAAATACTCCTCACAAACTCATTTCATATGCAACAGAATCAGACGAATACTGCAAACAGATATCTGTAGACATCTATGCAGAACCTGAATCAAAAACTATGCTTACCGATATACTCAAAGAAACATTTGCAGACGGGATATATGTGACAAAGATATCTCCCCCATCAAGAAACTTCAGACAACTTGCAATGCTCCTGAAAAACCCCAATCCTCTTAATATAAATATGTTTACAAGTATTATGGATACACTTATTCTTGAAGCCGCAAGTATCAGAAAAAATAATTCGGATAAAAAATATGATCTTGCAAATATTATATCTGAAAACAATCCCCTCACCCTGACACTTAAGGAACTTACCGAAATAACCAAATATTCCAAATGTCAGTTAGAAAGAATTGCAAAGTCTGAACTCGGTTGCGGCATAACAGAATACCTCAACAAATTCAAGATAACCGAAATATGCAGACTGCTTAAAGAAACGGATATGAATCTTGACAGTATTGCAGATAAAATGGGATTGTATGACTCAAGCCATCTTATTACTTTTTTTAAAAGACATATGGGAATCACACCGGGAAAATACAGAAAAAATCAATAACAACAGAAAATCAATTTTTTATAAAAAAAGTGTTGACATTTATAAATTTTACTGTTATAATATTATTCGTTGAGTACGGAGAGGTGTCCGAGTGGATCAAGGAGCTAGTCTTGAAAACTAGTGATGCGAAAGCACCCAGAGTTCGAATCTCTGCCTCTCCGCCAACTTTTTTACGCTTCAGCGAATTTAAGTAGTTGAAGCAATTTTTATCTAATTTAATAGAAATTAGTATTCTGCCCGGAGAAGTACTCAAGAGGCCGAAGAGGCGCCCCTGCTAAGGGTGTAGGTCGGGCAACCGGCGCGAGAGTTCAAATCTCTCCTTCTCCGCCAAAAGACGACAAGTTTCGACTTGTCGTCTTTTACTTTTTACCTATTCACTCTTCACTATTCCCTGAATATAAAAGTGTATTTATATAAAACTTAAGTTCTCCGCCAAACCAAAAAACACTGCATTTTGTAGTCTTTTTTTGTTTTTT
>JAZSJF010000296.1:0-5884 GCA_045534195.1 Clostridia bacterium
ATTCATTGCAGTATGCAACACCTATTGTAAAAATTTAACTATTCCCATTCAAAAAACTCTTGACAAGCCCACGGTAATTTAGTATAATAAACTGTACGATTTCATCTAATCCCAAATTCGTGTCATATATATGACACCAGTGTAGTAGCGGAGGGAGGGGATTTAAGTGTCAGAAATCAGAGTTAAAGAAAATGAATCTTTGGACAGCGCTCTTCGCAGATTTAAGCGTCAGTGTGCACAAGCAGGTGTTTTGTCAGAAATACGTAAGAGAGAACACTATGAAAAACCTAGCGTAAAGCGTAAGAAAAAGTCTGAAGCAGCAAGAAAAAGATCTTTTAGATAAGGTTTATTTTATCTTCATATAAAGGAGGGTTTTTGATGGACATAAAAGAAAGACTTATGGAAGACCTGAAGCTCTCTATGAAAGAGAAAGACACAGTCAGAAAAAATGCAGTTCAGAGTACGAGAGCTGCTATATTGCAGTATGAGAAGGATAATAAGGTGACACTTTCTGATGACGAAGTTATAGTAGTTATCGCCAAGGAAGTGAAGAAGAGAAAAGATGCTCTTCCTGATTACGAAAAGAGTGGCAGAGATGATCTCATTGCTGATCTTAAGCGTGAGATAGAAGTTTTGACCGCTTATTTGCCTTCACAGTTGAGTAAAGAGGAATTAGAAGAAATTGTTATTGCTTGCATCAAAAATGTTGGTGCACAATCTATGAAAGATATGGGAAAGATTATGGCAGAAGTTATGCCGAAGGTTCAAGGTAGAGCCGATGGCAGAGCAGTTAACGAAATTGTTAAGTCATATTTCGCATAATTAGTTTTCAAAAGACGGACATTCGTGTTCGTCTTTTTTTTGCCTATAATTGCAGACAAAGTACACAATGTTAAAGGCTCACCGATAAATATAAAAACAGCAATTTTCAACAAAAAAATAGCAATTTTTTATATTGAAACGATTACTTATATATAATAAAATACAACTAATAAGCATATAAAAAAATTATATTTTTCATTAAGAAAGTGATATTTTTTAATACACAATTATACGGAAATATAAGAAGAAAGGATAAATCAATATGAAAAAAGTGCTTGGTATTATACTTTGCCTTGCAATTTTTGTGTCTGCTTTTGCAGGAATGAATGTTTTTGCATCAGATAACGGTGCGGTTTCATTTTTTAAATCTGATTACATAAAGGTTGCAGGTACTATCTCTCCCGAGGATATCAGGGAGGAGGACTACACCTTCGAAGGTCGTGAAGTTACTTTGCAACTTGTGAACAAATCCACAGGCGATATTGACTACCTTTCACAGGCTACTCTTGATGAAGATGGGAATTTTGAATTCGGATTTTATCAGGATGGTCTTACATATGGAAATGACGCTGTTACAAGCCACGAAGTGAAGTTAAATCTTTCGGGAAAGAATGTGACAAATTCTATTACCACTTCAAGTGTAATAAGCAAATTTATCTCAATCACTCTTCTTCCGGCTTATGACAGTTTCAATGATAAAGTGAAATTAAATGCTTTAATCAGAAATCAGTACGGTGTACCTGTCGAGTACTCTCTTATGGCAGTATTCTACGGTGAAGATGACCGTATGATAGATGTAAAGAAATTTAGTGACAATGTGTCAGAGAATGCAGGTGATGAATACAACACATTTATGGAAGCATATTCTATGCCTGTCGGCACAAAGATAGTTAAGTTCTTTGCATGGCACAACGAAGAAGATATCCTTCCTTTGTCAAAGGCAAGAGAATTTGAGCCAAATGGAAATATCGACGACAAACTTAAGATTATATTCAAACTTGATGACCTTGGATACAATAGTTACAAGAAATATGACAGAACTTATGAATATTTCAAATCCTACGGTATCTCCCAGATATCTATGGGTGCTATTGCTCACTATTGGTATGATTATTATGATAAGGAAGATTACGAAACAGCATTCCTCCCTACAGTCCGTAAGTGGATTGCAGATGGGGTAGAAATCTGGCATCACGGTGATCTTCACAAACTTTCTTCTTATGATGAAGGTGCTCCTATAAATGATTACAATTATGAGAACTTTTTAGAAGATTCTTATGAAATGCAGTTATATCATATTCAGAAAGCAATCGACACTATAGAAGGTGACATTGGCGGCGGATATAAGCTCAGATTCTTCGGTGCTCCGGGAAACAAGATGTCTGCTACAACCATTCAGGTTCTCAAGAATGTGGGCATTGAAGGTGTAATGTATGGCTCTGCTTCACTCTTTAAGAATGAAACCGAACTTATAAACCTTGAAGGTAATTCTATAGAAGCGGGTATGGGAAATCCTACACTCGAAAAGACAGTTGCAGCAGTAGAAGAAGCAGAAAGCGAAGGCAGAGATTATGTAGTCCTTCAGGCACATGCATATTCCAATGATGATGCCGCATATGAAGAGATGGATAAGATAATGGCATATCTTATGTCAAGAGACGACATTATCTTTATGACACCGTCACAGTATTATGATTATAAATATAGTAAATAATAAATTTAAGGAGAGAAAATTATGAAAAAACTACTATCGTTGGCACTTGTAATGATAATGGTTGTATCATCTTTGTTTTCTTTCACCATCGTTGCAAATGCGGAAATGAAGGATGCTGATGCATCCACACCACTGGGAACAGTGGGCAAGGATGATTATAAGCTTGTTCAGGTCATCAAAGCAGAAGACGGTACTGCGGGTACCGGAAGATGGACAAAGGAAAGCGGTTCAACCAATCCGAGTCCTTCACTTACATTTGTAGAGTACACCGAAGATTTCCCTGCTCCGGCAGCAAATCTCGGCAAAGGGTATTACAAGTGGGATATTACTTCCACAAGTGTTACTCCGGCAAACTTCACAGAACACGGCGGCAGACTTTATGCAAAGAGTGAAGCATTTGAAAACTACGAAATCGGTGCAACCTACAGAATGAGAACATGGGTATATGTAGCCAATCCTACAGTAGAAGGTGCAACTTATGCAAAAATCTGTCTTGAACCTGCAGCAAACAACGGTTCAAATCCCGGAGGCAATTATACCGGATACAGATATGTTCCGTACAACAAATGGACAAGAGTAGAAATAGTATTCAAAAATAATGAAGTCAGCGACACGAAAAAACAGATTCTCGGAAATACTGCAGGCGGTAGTGAAGGTATCCGTTTTATTGCCAACAAGCAGAACAATGCAGTTCCCGCTACCATACTTATGGATGATCTGACTATCGAAAAGTATGTTGGCAACAACAAGGTGACAAATGGCTATCATGCAGTAAATGATTTTGAATCAGTTATTGCTAATAATACTGAATATGGTGCATCAGTACCATCTTATGATGTGGTAACTAATGTATCAAAGGGTATTACTGATGACAACCCAAATCAGATATTCTACTACAAACCGGGATATGAAGTTCCTCCATCACTGGAAGGCAAGACAAAAGATGACATCGCATATTCTGCTATGGTAAGAGCATTTGGCGGAAGTGTAGTGGGTACATATTTCGTTGCTTTGGGACAAAGATCACATTCGGGTATCAACTCACTTAGAGTAGACCTTACATCAGACAGAACCTCCAATGGTAATGGTGGTGCCAAGATCAACAATATCTTCGGCGGTGACCTTGGTGCAGAGGATGTAGGCAGGCGTTTCGAAGTATCAGCATATGTATATATGCCAAGTGCTAAAATAAATACTACAATCACAGATACTACTACTCCAAAGAAAGATTATACTATTGTTTCTATGCAGTTTGGTGGTGCAGATGCCCATTCCTATTATGCAGACGGTTATACTACAAGCAGCGGTGTTGTAGTTGGCGGATTGTCAAATGTCACTTCCAAACTCTTCGAGTCGGCAATGAGAAAATTTGAACAGCAGACAAACACTTTTGATGTTCCATTTGATGAATGGACAAAGATTACCACTACATTTGAAATGAAGGATGATTATGTAGGTGTAGACAGTGAAGGCCTTCCAAAAATGATCAATGCAATAAGAATCAATACTACAGGTGCAGGCAAAAACGGTATCCCTGCAGTTGACTCATATTTCATTGATGATGTGGAAGTAAGAGAAATCAATAAATATACAATCACTGCAAAATCATCTGACGATACTCTCGGTACAGTTTCAGGCGGCGGAGAGGTATGGGATAACCAGTCAGTTACCCTTACTGCCGAAGAAAAAGAAGGCGGAATATTCGCCGGTTGGTACAAAGATGGCGAACTTGTGTCAGACGAACAAACTCTCGTGATTTCAAATCCTTCTGCAAATGCTTTATATACCGCATTATTCAGAATGGATGCAGCCGAGAGCAAAATAACTGCAGATGGCTTTAAGACAATATACTTCTACGGTAATGAAGAAGATGATGTTGCTTGTAATTTCGCTGCTTTTGGTAATGTTTTGACAAACGGTGAAGCAAAAAATACAAACGGTCTCAGACATATTGCAACATACTCACAAGAATCACTTGCAGTGCCGTCACAAAATGAGGGAGCACTCAATGAAGCCTTCGGTGACGGAGTAATGGTTCTTGATGCCTGGGATGTGGCAAAAAGAGATGTGGCTGATACCGAAAACGGAGCACTTGTAGGTGCGGTTACTTCCCGTATATACGGCTTTGACAGAACCACATTCCCTATGACAAGCGGCAATTACTACAGAGTATCCTTCTGGGCTAAGTTCCATGATTCAAAATACAATGAATCCGATACTGCCAAGGCTAAATTTATCTGGACAACAGGTAAGGGTGGAAAAGCAAACCAGGATACTGACAACGAACAGGCAAAATCCGATTACTTCCTTCTCAAAAAGAATGTATGGCAGAAGGTAGGTATAATATTTAAAGCATCCGATACAGATATTATAGGTGCAAACGGTATCAAGATTTCCTTTACTGCTCAGTCTACAGATAGCGGCAGTGATTACATTACAGGTGTATATTTTGACAACTTCAGAGTTGAAGAATATGTAGGAGTACCTGAATCTGTTCCTGCAAACTACAAATGGAACTGGTCCTTTGATGATGTGAAGGCTGGTGCAATTTCAACAGCACAGAACAATCACTTCTATACAGCAGGCCAGCCTGGTGGTTACACACTTAACTATACAGATTTTGATAAGACTCTTTCAGGAAACAACCATGCTGCAGTTTCTAACTGGGGTGAAGGCAGAAATACGCCTGAGATAGAAGCATCAGGTATCAGTCGTACAGGTGTGGGTGCATTTACACAAAGTAGCCAGTCAAAGCCTCTTTATAACAAACTCAACGGCGGTGCGAGAATACACAATCTGTTCCATGCACCACTTACATCAAGTGATATAGGCAGAACATTCAGAATTTCTCTCTGGGTATATGCTCCGTCAGACCAGGTATACACTGATGACTTTTATGCTTCTTCATCAGAAGAAACACCTTCAAAGACAAATGGTGCCAAGGACAAAGGCACATCTACCAAGTTTGCCGTAGGTCTTGGTGGTGTACCGCCACACAACGGTACTGACAATAAAACTGTTGCTTCAGACTACAGAAACTGTCAGAAATATAAGATGTCAAAGACTGTCCCATATGATACCTGGACAGAATTTGAAATCTACTGGACAGTTACAGAAAATGAAATTGCAGGTGCTGTGGATTCAAGCGGTAAATACACAGTAATCGATGCATTGAGAATTGACCAGGCAGTAGATGGAGTCGGTGAAACGATTCCGTTTATGAAGAAGTATTATGTAGATGACCTTTGCGTAGAAGAAATCGGCGCAAATGTAACAGTAGATGTAAAGACAGAAGGGGATAACTTCGTAGGTACAGCAACAGTTATTTCATCCGGTGAAGAATCACCT
>JAZSJF010000111.1:0-4476 GCA_045534195.1 Clostridia bacterium
TAAAAATAACTGAAATCAGGTTTACATTCCTGATATCCTACGCTCAGTACATACATATCGCTAAGGTTTTCTCTGTCAAATTCCAATTTTTTGTATTCCATTTTATCACCACCGTTTGTGACATTATAACATATATTTTTGACAAAAGTCAATTGAATGTATAAATCTTCATATGTATAATGAACTCATAAATAAACTATGGCGGTGATAGTGTGTTTAATGTGAAAGATTTTGGTGCAAAAGGTGACGGCATTACTCTCAATACCAATGCAATTCAGAGCGCGATAGAGGCCTGTCACAAAGAGGGTGGAGGTACTGTTGTTATAGAAAATGGTACATATAAGACCGGCAAGATATTTATGAGAAGTAATGTTAATCTTCACATAGATATAAATGCGGTTCTTCTCGGTTCTGAAAACACAGATGATTTTCCCGAAAGTTCAGACGAAGAAGCAAGTCATATAACCACAGACAATCTTCCGAGATGGAGAAATTCATGTTTGATTTTTGCCAATGAATGTGAAAACATTTCCATTACCGGTATGGGAAAGATTGACTGTAACGGAGAGAATTTCATTTATCTTAAGGAAAACTGTACATCGGGATGGAAGTATGCCAGAAAGAATCTTCCCACACCGCCAAGAGTAGTGTTTTTTACAGGTTGTAATAATGTGATGATTCAGGATGTAACAATGGTAAATCAGCCTGCAGGATGGTCATACTGGATTCATGACTGTGATTATGTAAAGATTGACGGACTTAAGATATTTGCCGATGTAAACTATCCCAATAACGATGGTATACACATTAACTGTTCAAGAAATGTCACTATCTCAAATTGCGATATTACCTGCGGTGATGATGCCATTATCGTGAGAGCAAACAGTAAGAGTCTTAAAGAAAATAAAGTGTGTGAAAAGGTGACAGTTACCAATTGCAATCTCACAAGTTATTCAGGCGGTATAAGACTTGGTTGGTATAATGATGGTGTTATCAGAAACTGTGTCTTTTCAAACATAGTTATGACGGATACTACAAATGGTATAAACATAGTGCTTCCCTTTCTCAATCAGGATAAACCAAAGACCTTTGAAAACAGTGGAATGGCAGATATAGGCAGAGAAGATACGCTTATTGAAAATATTTCATTCAACAATATCATTATGAACAAAATCCGCCAGAGACCATTGAGAATAATGGTGTCAAAAAACGAACAGGTGAGACTTGAAGGAATAAGAAATATACATTTTACAAATCTTCATGCAACAGCCCTTGCTTATCCTGAAATAGTGGGAAGAGAGGATATGAAGATAAAAAATATATCATTCTCCGATTGTACATTTGAGAGAATTTCACCTGATGTTTTTGAAAATTCAATGTTTCACGGTGCTACTTCACATCTTGAGAATGATACAAATACCGCATCATATATGCATATGGAAAATGCGGCAAATGTGACTGTAAATAACACAAGATTTGATACTTTGATATGAATGGGGAACAGTATATGAAAAAAGTGACAGATATCATAATAAACGGAAACGGATTAAGAGAGATATATACGGCGGTTTATTATGCAAAAATGGGAAAGTCTGTTATTCTTGCAACAGACGGCGAATATCTTTTCAGAGAAGCATCTGAAGGATTGGGCGGTTTTTTTGATGAAAAAAGCCCTGTTGCGGATATTCTTGACTATCTTGAAATACCTTACAGAAAACTTGATAATTCATATTGCCATATTCCTCAGGGTGATGCATCAATATATGCTCTCAAATCTCTTAGAAAATATGGAGTATATATCCTTTTTGATACTGTTAAAATCGGTAATATAAAATATAATGACAAGGTATATGGCGGTGTTTTTGCCAATAAATTCGGTGTATTCTGTGTAGAAGCAAAAAATGTGATTGAGTATCCGAAAAGTGACATCAACTCCTTTTCATTTCAGTTGTCACGTCTTAAACTTGACGGATGCAGAACCCCTGTTGAACTGGGGGATATCTGTGATGCGCACAATGTGGTACTTCACCGTGATTCCAAGGAAGAAAATACTGCAGTAATCTCTTTTGATACAGACAGTAAAAGTATTTATAAGGCATTTGAAAAGATGCTTGATATGATAAATTATCTTAAGGCAAACAATCCGTTGTTTGAGCAATGTGCCCTTCAAAAAACTGCATATTCCTCAGATGATTACAGAATAGGGAATTTGAGTGTGGCAGAGATTTCGGATGAATTTATAAAGCCTGATACCATTGAAATTTCAGAAAAAAGTTTCAGTTTGTCAGAATACATAAACGGAAATCTTCTTGATGAGTTTCTTCCTTTTGATGCATATATGATAAATCCGACTGTGGAAATGTCTGATGTTCAGACGACATCTGTACTCATATCAGGTGCGGGAACAGGCGGAGTATGTGCGTATATGTCACTTGAAGACAAAGGAATTGAGGATGTTATTATCTTTGACAGAGCACATCTTCCCGGTGGAACAAGAACCCTCGGTATGGTATATGCTTTTTGGTACGGATATCAGCAGGGCTTTGCCAAAAAAAATAAAGATAATACAGCGAAATATCTTCAGTCTGTACTCGGCGATACATTCTGTAAGGATTACACGGGAGAACTTCTGTATTATGTGCACAGATTAAAAGACAAATGTATGTATTCAACATATCTTTGCGGTGCAAATCGCAAAGGGAGCAGAGTTGAAGGCGTTTTTGCTGCTTCAAACGGAAGACTTAACTATATAAAAAGTGATTTTTATATTGATGCTACCGGTGACGGAGATATGGCAGTGTTTTCAGGATGCAGATACCGTCAGTGTGGTGATATCCGTGATGGTTTTCCGCAGAGTTTCAGTATATGGGGAGAAACAGAGGCAGGCAAACTCTGGTCTCAGTCAATATATCACGGCGATGAAGAAAATATCTCTACAGAAAAGTATTCTGAATATGTAAGAGGTATTATCGCATCTGACAGTGTGAATTCACCGGGTGGATTTTCTCCTATTCTTACTGTGAGAGAATCAAGGGGTATATATGGGGAGTATGTACTCACACTTGGAGATATTATTACGGGAAAAATTTTTGATGACACCGTTTCTGTATCGGAAATTTATTTCGATGCTCACGGACAGGGGACAAGCAGAGCATATTACACACGACTCTTCGACGGACTCTTTACCAAAACCAAGCAGACTCCGGTTCGTGTACGAATTCCTTTCAGGGCACTTATTCCGGAAGGTATGTCAAATCTTCTCACAGTGTCCAAGGCGATTTCTGCTACCCGTGATGCGGCAGGTATGGTCAGAATGAATCCGGATATACAGAACACCGCCTATGCTGCGGGCACAGTTGTGACATATATGATAAAAAATTCAATCAGGGATACCCGTGTTGCATATGATGATAATGTAAAAAATATTCTTGTGTCTGATGGAATACTTCCTGAATGGACTTTTGTCGGTGATAAGACTTGTTCCATAGACAAAATAAGACAAAAAGAAATGATTTATCTTGCAAAAGTATCATTTGAAGAAGATAAACTTCCTGAGCTTATCAAAGCCTATGATAATGAAACAGATGAGGATACAAAATATCTGTTTGCTACGGCTCTTCTGGGACTTAAATGTGATAGGCCCTATGAATATATGCTGGATAAACTTGATACTATGATAAAATCACCGGAGGATATTGTAAATAACAGTACCGATATAATGAGTATCATCATATTACTGTCTTATATATCAACTGAGGATTCCTTACACAAAGAGAGATTTATGAGTCTTCTTGTTGCTCTTGCAGATAATATCACATCAGGCGGAGATGCAGACTTTACGGGACGGAGTATATATGCTGCAAGCAAGATACACGCTACTGTTGTAGTGAATTTCAATCTTCTTATGGCACTTAGTTTTGTCTGTGAAGAGAATGCCGATGAAAGACTTACAGGACCTCTTAAAAAACTCATTGCAAAAGACGGAATCGCAATCAACAAAGACAGTGATGTTTTTGCACAACATCTCTATATAAGACTATTGTCAGCCCTTTACCGTTCAGGTGACACAGAGGCGGGAGAAAAACTTAAGGGTTATGTGGATGACGAACATTATTTTTTCAGAACTTTTGCCGCAAAAGAACTTGATGAAATAAAAACATTTCCTTGTCCCATAAACGATAATTGGGAATTGTGGATATGAACAGAAATATACCTTGTATATAACAGATTATATGCAGGGTATATTTTATTTTATGGTTTACAATATGCTCAAAATGGGATATTATTAAAACGGGTGATAAAAATGAAAATAATAAATGATATAGCCTACGGAGAACACAAAAGCAATTTACTTGATATCTATCTTCCGGATAATGAAGAATTCAGTGTTTTTGTATTTTTTCACGGCGGAGGATATGAAAACGGCAACAAGTCAATGATAAGGGAAGAAATATATCCTGCAGGATTTATTTCTTA
>JAZSJF010000268.1:0-2291 GCA_045534195.1 Clostridia bacterium
CATTTGATGCATCCGAAAAGACAAATGTTGGTTTCACATTCCCTATGAAACCATATGATTATAAAATATTGTTTGTAAAATAAGAAATGGAATGTGAAAAACTCCGGATTGCAAAAAGGCATAGAGTAAGCCAGAATCAAAGCCCTGAAATAACAACAAAACTTATAAATTACTCATTATGTGGGAAATATTACGTTTTTATGTAATATTTCCTCTTTTTTTGAACCTTTTTGCTACGAATAAATTTCGCCTCTTGACATACACACGGATGCTTTCAGCTCAGTTTCTTAAATGAGTGTAGTGTTTTTTACGAATATTATTCGTTTATGAAATCGTTGACTTATATATTCCAAAATGTTACAATGAAAAAAACTGATTACAGAAGGTGATAATATGCAGTTATATTCAATTATGTCATTGGATCTTGCGCATATTGATGAAATATGCGAGGATATTAAAAATCAGGTGGAATCCGGAGTTTGTTCTATGGCACTGTTTATGTTCAAACTTGTTCCGGAAGGTGTGCCATTTATTGATAAGGCGGCTATTACCAGCAAAAATTATATAGTATTCCGTGACAGACTTAAGGAAATGGGTATAGAGTGCGGTATTCTTGTTCAGTGTACTATCGGACATGGCTACCCGCTCAATCAGAAGCCTGATATACAGATGTATACTTCACTTACAGATGGCGAAGAATTGTATGTTGCCTGTCCTACAGATGAAAAATTCAAACAGTATATATACGACCAGATGGTTACAATAGCAAAGGCAGAACCTGCACACATTATGGTGGACGATGACTTAAGACTTATTCAGCGTCCGCAAAAAGGTTGTGCCTGTCCTGAGCATCTGAGACTTTTTAAAGAAGAATTCGGCGAAGAACTTACCAGAGAAGAACTTTATGAAAGACTTGGCAATGAAGAAACAAAAGACCATAAACGCCTGGTGGACAGTTTTGTAAAGGTTCAGCAGGACAGTGTTCTCGAACTTGCAAAGGTAATGAGAGAAGCCATTGACAGTGTAGATCCGTCAATCCCGGGTTCATACTGTGGCGTAGGTACAAATTTTGACTCGGGTGTTGAAGTAGCCCAGGTGCTTGCAGGCAAAGGTAATCCCGTTACAGTCAGAATCAATAACGGAATGTATACCGCAAAGGGTGCAAGGGAACTGAGTAATGCAATGTACAAAGCGGCGGCTCAGGTAGAAAAGACCAAACATATTGCCACAGATATTCTTGCGGAAACAGATACCTGTCCGCAAAACAGATATTCAACCGGTGCTGCAACAGTTCATTCTCATTTTACCGCATCAATTCTTGAAGGATGTACAGGTGCGAAACACTGGATAACCCGTCTTGCGAGTTACGAACCTGACAGTGGTGTGTACTACAGAAAGAAACTTTCTGAATACAAAGGATATTATGAATATCTTGCCTCTGTCACAAAGGAACTTAAATGGCTTGGCGCAAGACTTCCCGTATCTGCAAAAACATTTTTTGACTATACAAACTGGGAGAGTCTTAATAACCGTCCAAACTCCTGGGCAGAATGTGTGCTTGAGAGATTCGGGTTGCCTATGTATTATTCATCCAGGGCAGAGAATTGCTCATTCTTTGAATGTAATGCAGATAAGATGTTTACTGATGATGAAATAATTGAGGTGTTGTCAGGACAGGTAGTTCTCTCAAGTGAATCTGCCATAAATCTTATCAAAAGAGGTTTCGGTGAATACATCGGTGTGGATGTGAGAAAGCATCAGGGTGCGAGACCTACATACGAAATTTACGGCAAAAACAGAATCAGTGTTCAGAATGAGGTGCGTGAACTTGTGCCTCTTGATGACAGTGTAGAAGAGGAGAGTACGGTATTTCATCTTCGTGACGGAATATACTCTGACAGACTTTTCCCCGGTGTAACTACATACAGAAACAAACTCGGCGGTCTTGTGCATGTGTTCAGCGGAGTGCCAAAGGGCAACTTTGACCATGTTCATGCATTCTCTATGCTCAATGAAACAAGAAAGAAAATGCTTATAAATATTATGGAAATGGGCGGCAATCTTCCGGTTTATTATCCACTTGATTCGGAAATTCTCCTTAAAGCCGCTATTACTCCTGATGATGAACTTATGGTTGCATATTTCAATATCAGTCTTGACTGTGACGATAAGATGTATCTTAAGTATGATAAGGAATTTTCGGGTATCAGGTATCTTGATAAGGATGGTACAAAGAAAGATTGTAAGTACGAAATAAAAGACGGTATGATTGTTATAGACAGACCGTCAAT
>JAZSJF010000436.1:0-1664 GCA_045534195.1 Clostridia bacterium
CATTTGATACGGAACTTTTTGTCAAATGGCATATACTTGCAAATCTTGGTGCACTGAACATTACAGTGTCAATCCCTCTGGGTGCATTGGTTGCAAAAGAATATACAAACCTTATCACTGCAGGAAGGTGCATATCTGTTGATCACGATACGGCAACTCTTGTGAGAATGAACCGTGATGTGCAGAAAATGGGTGAAGTTGCGGCAACGGCAGCATCACTCAGTATAGACGGCAATGTAAGAATAATTGATGTAAATTATGATTTGTTAAAGTCCTATCTTCAAAAGTCCGGTTGCCTGAATGAACAAAATAACCGTGGATATTATTACGACGGAGGAAAAGATGAGTCATATATCCGTCCTGCCAAGTGGCTTGATGATAAAGATGATATTCTTGCAGGTCTTTCCACATTGTCACCGGGACTTTTCATATGGTCGGCAAAATTAATGGGAGACGGAATAGCGGACAGTCTTATGGAGGCACTTTCTTCGGAGAATGATAATTTAAGAAAGCATTCAGCCATTGCACTTGCCGTAATGGGAAGATTGGAAGGGGAGGATGTGCTTAAAGGTATGGTGACAGAGCGTGACAGAACTATGCTCTCAGATATGCGTAAGCAGAACAAAAGAAGGATTTCTCAGGCAATAATGGCCCTTGGTATACTTAAGTGCGAGGATAGTATTGATATGATACTTGATATTGTATGTGATAGAGAAGAGTATAAGCATTATCCATACGAAAATGGCTACAATCCTTGTTATTACAGAACACTTTCTTCTGCAGTATCATCACTTCTGATGCTTATAAAGGCATATCCCCATCACAGAAATAGAGTTATGAATGTATTGGAGAGGGAGTTATCTGACTATTCTTATATAAAGGAGATAACCACTCTGGAAAGCCACACATCAGAATATGTCCAGGCTTATGAGATATATGAAAGGGTAAGGAATTTCGCAGACAAATGATGCTTTGACAATTCGTGCTGACATATTGCAAAAATATTGTCGCGAAAAAAGGTATAATCTTACTTAAATACTGTTAAACACACGAAGAAACGGCGTTGTGCATAGTTTTTTCGTGTGTATTTTTTTGCTAATTTTGTCATTTTGGATTGACTGAATTGATAAAAGACGATATAATTGACTTAAATATTGATAAACGGGATTTATATATCTGATAAAAGGAGAAATATACATGGCAGAGATAAGATATAATCCATTAACCAAAGACTGGGTAATGGTAGCATCAAACAGACAGAACAGACCGCAGATGCCAAAGGACTGGTGTCCATTCTGTCCCGGCTCAGGAAAGGTACCTGACGATTATGAAGTGTATGAATACGACAACGATTTCCCCGCACTTTCAAAAAATCCACCCACACCTGACGATGTGGAAACCAATGTATACAAAACCATGCCTTCATTCGGCAAATGTGAGGTAGTCCTCTACTCACCTGAGCATACCACTACAGTTCCTCAGTTGAGCGTGGATCATATAAAGAAACTTGTGGATTTGTGGACAAAGAGATTTGTGGAAATTCAGAAGGATGAACATGTAAAATACATATTTATATTTGAAAACAGAGGTGCGGCAGTAGGCACTACAATGCCTCATCCTCACGGACAGATATACGGATACCCGTTTATCCCGAAGAAACCCGC
>JAZSJF010000362.1:0-2653 GCA_045534195.1 Clostridia bacterium
TGAAATACCGTTTTTTGAATTGTTTATTTCTATATCTTCAACAGTAAGTCTGTGACCTGATGTGTTCTGAAGCATAGAATGTAATCCTGTACCAACACAGTCTTTGATTGCACAGTCATAAGATGATTTAAGTCTTACTGCAACGGTATCATTGTTGCCGGTGCCTGTAAATGTACAATCAGAAATCAATACGTTGTGAGGGTAGTGGTTTGTGATTACACCTGAAATAAATGTATGGTCTGCAGTGTCGGTCACAAAGTTTATACCTGTGATAGTAAGACTGTCATCATCCATATCATTTTCGTCTATGCTTGTGCCATCAATTGTGATAGAACCATTGAGAGTAACGTCGTTTGTTCCGCCTTTGATGGTAACCTTCTGTCCGTCATTCTGTGTGATAGAAACATCCTCTGTGATGTTTTTCTTTATGACAATTGTGTATTCACCTGCATCTGTACCCATTGCATTAATTGCATCCTGAAGAGATTCAAACAAGCCGACAGATACAAGCTCAACGCTATTTTCTTCAGCATCATTGAGAGAAATCAGTTCCTCGTTTTCAACAGTTTTAAAAAGTTCAACACAAGATCTTGCCTCTTTTGCAAGGTCTATAATTTCCAAGGATTCAGTAACAGAATCGTAACCGCCGATTTTTTCAAGAACTTCCTTAGTTGCACCGTAAACGCCCTGTCCGCCGCCGAAAAGCTGACTGAAGCCGATTATTATCTGATGACCTTCTCCGTCATTGTGAACATGATTGTCATCTGTAACTTCGTTTCCTTCAGCATCGGTAGGATGTCCGTATCTTGGATTGGAGTATGCAGAGTTACTGATGCCTTCCTGACATCTTACCCATGGCCAGTTTGTTCCGGCAAACTCGCAGTATGTATAATTTCCCCAATCATCGATTTTTATTTTACAATTTTCTATAACAAAGTTGTCCGGTACTGCATATGTACTACCTTCGAGATTTGTTGTATTGTTTGAATTGCCAACAAGCATACCTGCTCTTCTGTATGCATACCACTGATATGATGATGTTACATCACTGTATGCATCTATTCTGCAGTTGATTTCACAATCCTGCATAAGGATGCTTGCAGAAGCAGAACTTCCGCCGATAACACCACCTACAGAACAGTCAAAGTCGCCCCACTGTGCACCGACAGTTGTAGTTTCATCAACAAGACAACCGATATACTGTGTATTGCCTGATGCCCAACCAACTATACCGCCTGCATAGTACTGGTAATCGGCTACATTTGAGTTTGAAACAGTAATATTTTCAAAGATGCTGTCTGATGCAACTGATGCAACAGTGCCGCAGAGTCCAATTTCACCGGATATATTGGCTCCATCGATTGTAAGATTCTTGATTGTTGCATTTTCTACAGCACCAAACAAACCTAATCCGCAATCAGTATAATAATATCCGTTATCCAAAGCCCAAGTGTCCTGAGACATATTGATGATAGAATTTCCTGCACCATCAAATGTACCTTTGAATATTTTGTCAAATCTGTATGATCCGATAGGGTTGAAGATTGCACCCGAAAGATCAATATCATTAGCGAGAGTGATAGTAACATCTTCAAATGATACGGATGTTTCTTCATCATCATTTGCTTTGTATCCATCTACAAGCATTGCCAGACCTGCAAGTTCTTCTGCTGTTGAGATGGTGAATTCTGTTTCACCTTCTACATACCAGCTTGTGTCAGCAAGATCTGACCATAATAATGTTTCTTCTTCAGACAAAAGACTTACTGCAGGAGCAGCAGATCCATCGCCGAAAGGTTCTCCGGGATTTGTATCATCAGCAAATACAGGTAATCCCATTGTGCTAAATACCATTGCAAAGCAAAGGAATAAAGCTAAGAATTTTTTAAGTTTCACTTAAAATTCGCCTTCTTTCTATAGAATTTTTGCAGAAATTCCGTTTCTGCCGGCGGGCAGAGACTAAAAACATTATTCTATCTGTCTCTGCTGCAGAGTGAATAATGGGCTGAATTTGTTTCTGACCTTCAAAGATGCTTTGCGGTGATCGTAAAAAGGTTTTGTTTGGCGGTTATAATGTTACAATCAACCATCAGTATTTTTGCCTGGGAGTCATTTCTTCAGCACTTTTATAATCAACCGGGAATACCGGATAATTATTTTATAAATTTACCTATTATCGGGATATATCGGAGATATAGTTTTTTTAATTCTTTTTTCCAATAGTTGTATTCGGTTTCGCTGGTGCTTCTTTGTATTTCCATTTTTATATAATCTCTTTGCTCTGCCAGCGGGATTACTATAGTAACACAGAATATAATTATTGCAAAAAATATGAATATTACGATCCCAATAAGAAAAAGAGTGTTGTCTTGAGTTGTGTATGTATGTTTCATATAAGTGTTTGACACCTCCGTGATGCTGTTATGATGTTTTAGGGATTGTCGGATTTGGTGAAACTCATTATGCGCATGTACAGATTTTCAAGAAGCATCTGAGATTTTTCTTTATCATCCCAGATTACATAATCCATTATGTATGAAATGATGGAGTAAATGAATGTTTCTGCCTGTAAGGGGGTACAGTTGAATATATAGATTATTTTTTTTGCATATTCGTCATACCATGTTCTGAAATCCATTGCTTTTTGCCGCAT
>JAZSJF010000329.1:0-2414 GCA_045534195.1 Clostridia bacterium
ATTTCAAACATTGACTATGATGAATATGTGGGTACAATGGCTCTCGGAAGAGTGGAAAGAGGTACTCTTAAAGTTGGACAAACTGTCGTTGTATGTTCAAAAGACGGTACAACAAGAAATGCAAGAGTCGGTAAGATATATCAGTTTGACGGACTTGGAAGAAAAGAAGTTGATACTGCAAAAGTAGGCGATATTGTAAATATTTCAGGTCTTGGAAAAATCAATATCGGTGAAACAGTGTGTGATACCGAATGTATCGAACCCCTTCCGTTTGTGGAAATAGATGAACCTACACTTTCTATGACATTCTCTGTAAACAATTCACCTTTTGCAGGTCAGGACGGAGATTATGTAACAAGCAGACACTTAAGAGACAGACTTTTCAAAGAAATGGAAACAAATGTTAGTCTTAAAGTAGAAGAAACCGATTCTGCAGATGCATTCAAGGTGTCAGGCAGAGGTGAACTTCACTTGTCTGTTCTTATAGAAACCATGAGAAGAGAAGGATATGAATTCCAGGTATCAAAACCGGAAGTTATCACAAAGGTTGTAGACGGCAAGGTTGTTGAACCGGTAGAACTTCTTATTGTGGATGTACCAAGTGAATATGAAGGTGTTGTAATAGAAAAATTAAGTGAAAGAAAAGCAGTTATGCAGAATATGGGACCGGGAAGTACAGGTTATACAAGACTTGAGTTCACCATTCCATCAAGAGGTCTTGTAGGTTACCGTTCACAACTTCTTACAGACACAAGAGGTAACGGTATTATGAACCATATGATTAACGGCTATGAAGAATACAAAGGCGAAATCAACAGCCGTTCAAGAGGTTCTCTTGTAGCATTTGAAACAGGTACAAGTGTAACATACGGACTTTTTAATGCACAGGAAAGAGGTTCACTCTTTATCGGTGCAGGTGTGGAAGTATATATGGGTATGGTTGTTGGTGAAAATGCAAGAGTAGACGACGTGGAAGTTAACGTTTGTAAGAAAAAACACGTTACAAATACCCGTGCCTCAGGCTCTGATGATGCACTTCGTCTTACACCTCATGTAGAAATGAGTCTTGAACAGTGTATAGAATTCATCGCAGATGATGAACTTCTGGAAGTAACACCAAACCACTTAAGACTCAGAAAGAAAATTCTTGACAATACATTGAGAGCAAAAGCAAGAAACAAAAAATAATCCGGGGTGATTATATGGTAAACTTTGGCAATGACTGGGATGTTCTTCTGGACGGAGAGTTTGAAAAAGATTATTATCTTAAGTTAAGAGAATTTCTGAAAAAAGAATATTCCTCATATAAGATTCATCCTGATATGAACAATATCTTCAACGCCCTTAAATGGACATCATGTAAGGATACAAAGGTCGTTATACTCGGTCAGGATCCTTATCATGAACCAAATCAGGCACACGGACTTGCATTTTCGGTTATGAAGGATGTGAAGATTCCTCCGTCACTTCTGAATATGTATAAGGAACTCCGTGACAGTCTTGGACTTTTTATCCCCAATAACGGATATCTTGAAAAGTGGGCAAGGCAAGGGGTACTTTTGTTAAATGCTACTCTAACAGTGAGAGAAGGTCTTGCTAACTCACACAAAGACGCGGGATGGCAGATTTTTACCGACAGAGTGATAGAAATTCTCAATCAGAGAGAAGAACCGATAATTTTTCTTCTCTGGGGTAATAATGCAAGGCAGAAGGCACAGTTTATTGACAAGAATAAGCATTTTTGCCTGGAAACCGTTCATCCCAGCCCGCTATCTGCATCAAGAGGATTTTTCGGTTGCGGTCATTTCAAAAAGGCTAATGAAATACTCCAAAAACTCGGCAAAGAGCCTATAGACTGGCAGATAGAAAATATATAAATAGAAGATGTAAAAAAACTCCAGAGCGTGAAAAGGTAAGAAATAATACAAATAGTGTGTATAAATCAAGTCATAAACTATTAAATTATATTATTATGAGGGAAATATTACATTTTAGTGTAATATTTCCTTCTTTTTGTGTACCTTTTCACTATGAGCAAATATTCGCCTGCGATGTAGTGGACGATGCCTTCATCGTCCATTCGGGAAGCAATCACATACGGACAGATGAGGGCATCTATCCCTACAATGGCTCTATTTGCTCATTCTGAAGTCTTTTTTCTATCTTCTTTTATTTAAAATGGTTTTTACTATATTGATTTAAATAGATATGGTTTTCGTCCTTCACCTATATCTTTTAATATAATAGTAAATCCTGAATTTTCTGCCTTATCAAGATTAACCATATAACTGGATGTTGTTACAACCAGTGTGTCCATATTTTTTCCTGCAAAAGAGCAACTTGCAGGATGACATAACGGAGGAGTTATAGTATCTTCAACTGTCATATTCTTTGTGTTGATTTTTGCTATATAA
>JAZSJF010000301.1:0-3695 GCA_045534195.1 Clostridia bacterium
ACTCTCCCACTTGGATTCATCGGAAAGTATCTCTGTCATAGCAGATACCAGTGCATCTTCATCACCAACGGGGATTACTATGCCGTTTTGTTTTTTCACAATATCTTTTGCAACGCCTGTAGAGAAGTCTGTAGATATAACAGGAAGCCCTGTAGCCATTGACTCTGCCAGTGCATTGGGAAATCCCTCAAAATCAGAACTCATTACATAAAGTGCTCTGTCTTTTATATGGTGCATAACATTCTCTTTTACCCCCATAAGGAAGGCTTTGTCTTTCAGTCCAAGACTTGTGATAAGATCATTGAGTTCTTTCTCTTTGTTTCCTCCGCCGTATATTTCCAGTGTGAAATCCTTGAATCTTTCATCAAGTCGTGAAAAAGCACGGATAAGCATCTGAAAATTCTTCTGGTCATCAAGTCTGCCTACACCTACGATAGTTTTTTTCCTTTCTCCCGTATATCTTTCGGGAATGGCATCGGCTGATATGGGATTTGGGATAACTGTCAGTTTTTTTCTGTGTTTCGGTTTAAAAAATCTCGTTACCGCTTCGCCCTGACATACTACAGTTGTAGCAAAGGGGTAGAAATTTCTCTCAAACCACTTATCAAACTTACCTCTCACCGTAGGATCGCATCTTTCCGATACTGCAAGAGGGCATCTTATGACGCCAATTATCTTAAGGCATACAGAAAAAAGATTTGTTGCCTGCAGGAATGAAAGCACACTATGAGGTTTATATTTCACAATCTGTGCTATAAGTTTGAATATAAGTGCAATTCCGCCTGTTCCTGCAGTCCACATATATGTAAGTTTATTCTTTCTGTTTACATTCTGTCCCAGGGATATTACCTCAACTCTTTCGTCAAGTTTGTAAAAAATCTCCGAATCAGTGAATGTGGCTATTCTCACATCGCATTCATCACAAAGGTTGTTTGCAATCGTAGTCATTACTCTCTCCGCACCGCCGTTTGTAAGGGAAGGTATAAGAAAGAGAAGTCTTTTTTTTGGAATATTTTCCATATCTATTTCCTTTCCGAAATATCTATCCAACTACCGAATGTATAATCCCATTCTTCCGGTTCAAAAGGTACAAAACCGCAATGATGATAAAATGTCATTTCTCCGAAATAAATTTTTCCGTTGATATTATACAAATCGACTCTTACCTGCCTTAGGCCTTTTGAAAGAACTTTTGCAATTTCTTTCATTTCTTCAAATCCTTCAGGCTTTAAAGGTGTTACTTTTGCATTTTCGTGGCCATGTTTAAAGGGGAGATGATTGAAATTTTCATCAAAGAAGTCAAACTTCACATCTTCTCCTTCGACACCTCTGTCTGTGGCTATAAACATAGCCTTCACTTCTCCGTCAAAGCAGAAGAATTTATAATCCTTAAGTTCATATCCTGATTCGTCCACCATAAATTTTTCGGCAACGATTTTTCCCTTTACATCTTTATATGCCCACTCTCTGCCACCGTGATACTGATTGCCTTTGAGGGCTTTTTCGAATTTAGCCTTAAGCCACGCCTTATCAATCTTTGATTTATCTTTGCAGATAAATACACTTCCTGAATCATGAGTACATTTAAGTACAAATTCATCAGGCAATTCATCAAAGTTGATATCGTCAAACTTATCCCATACACCGTAAGCAGGGATAAGGTGCTCTTCACCGATTCTTTCTTTTATAAACTCTCTCACATCATATTTGTCAACAAGTTTATTGTACAGAGGATTTCTGTCATAGAGTTTCATCCACTGAAGTTTCTCGTTATATGTCTGTGGATTCTTAAGATTAAGTTTTTTGTGAAATGCCGCCCTGTAGCGGAGTTTGAGATACATTTTATCCGGAATCCATTTAAGCATTCCTTTTATCATTAATTTCAAATCGCTTTTCATTTACATTCATCCCCTACTCGGATTTTTTGTTTCTTAAGAGTTTGTCTGAAAGCCACTTCATCACACCCATAGGCGCAAGATACATTACCATCTGACCGCATACAACTACCATAAGGTCAACAAGTGAACAATAGCCTCTTTTATAATTTGCATATTCCACTTCTATGTAACTTCTGCAGTATTCCCAACTCTTTCTTCTCTTGTAGTTATCTTCGTTTGAACGGAATTTGAGAAGAGATTCGTTGATATTGAGTGCATATACATCCATATTCACCATTCTTGCAAAAAGGTCATAGTCCTGTTTTCTTCTCATTTTGCCGTATCCGCCGCAACGGATAACTTCTGACTTGCGAAACATAACCGTAGGATGATTGAATGGGCTTCTGCGTTTCATAAATCTGCATATTTCTTCATAATCTGAAGGAACTATTCTTGACGACACAATGTTTTCGGGATCGTCATAAAATTCGTCTATGTTTGTACCTGCAAGTCCCAGTTTCGGATACTTTTCAAACAAATCACAAAGTTTTTCACATCTTGTATCAAGTGATATGTCATCAGCATCCATTCTTGCAATAAGATCATTTCTGCACACTTTGATACCTTCATCCAGTGCTCTTCCGAGGCCGATATTATTTTCCAGCGGGAGTACTGTAAAAAGTTCGGGATTTTTTGACGCATATTCATCAATAACTCCGTCAAGTCCCTCATTCAAAGGCCCGTCTTTTACTATTACAAACTGTTCTGCCTTATAAGTCTGATTGAGCATACTTTCTATACTCAATTTCAGATATTCAGGCTCGTCCTTTTTGTACACAGACATCAAAATGGTATAATTTTCTCTCATATTCAACCCTCTTCTGTTAATCTTATACTTTCTTCCAGTGTATAAATCCTGTAATCTTCTTTATAATCGCTGATTGACATATCATAGGTAAGATTGCCAAAGGCTTTGTTCACAAGACCTGTAACAAGACTCATAAGTTTCATTGCCCAACCAAATCCTTTGATAAGTACAATCTTTTTGTTATTCACTTTTGCAATAAGTTTAACCATTTCGGAAGTATTGGTATATTCACTGTTCTGAGGATGGAAGATACCTTCTTCTCCGTTTTCTATCATAAGTCGTACAAACTCCACCAGGTTTCCTACATAAAGCATGGAACGGTTGTTCTTTACATATGGAAACGCAGGAAGTTTCTTTGCAAATTTTGAAAGGATGGGATAATTCCCCTTACTTCCTTTCCCGTATATCATAGGAGGTCTTAATATAACCACCTTGAAATTGTCATCATTAAGAGGAAGGATACCGAGTTCCGCCCTGACTTTACTGTCGCCGTAAAAATTAGCAGGGTTTGCGGATGTATCCTTTGTAATCATCTTTTCTTTGCCTATAGGAGCACTGTCACCGTATACAATGGCAGAACTCATAAATACAAACTGTTTCACACCGTCTTTTTTTGCTTTGGTTGCAGTTTCTATTGTAAGGTCGGTGTTTACTGCATAATACTTACTCTTCACTTCATCCGTAACATTGCCCACATCAGAATGTGCAAGTCCCGCTACATGAAACACCGAATCGTAGCCTGACATATCCATATTACGCCAACTGCCGTCTATCATATCTACGGTATCCACCTGATATTTGTCGCCGAAAGTACTCAGGTATTCTTCGAAGGATGTGCCGATAAAACTGTTTGCTCCGGTGATGAGGATTTTTTTCATTTTGCAGCACCTTCTTCTTCTTTTTGCTTTTCGAGTTCACCTGTGCCGCCTTCTACAACACCATCACTTCTG
>JAZSJF010000174.1:0-2576 GCA_045534195.1 Clostridia bacterium
CAGTACACATAAAACCACTTCCTTTTTTGTCTTATTATTGACAATCTATAATGATTTTATCGGAGAATATATAATCCATGGCTATATCATATTCTGAATGGGGCAAATCATCCGCCAGTTGAAAATCATAGCACATTCCCACCTTCACCCCGTTAAAACCTTCAAGAAACATATCATAGCACCCCTTGCCGAATCCCATACGGTTGCCCTTTTTGTCAAAGGCGATACCGGGCACTACAACAGTATCTATATCCTCTTTTGGACACAATATTTTTTCTTTAGGTTCTCTGACAGAAAATGCACCTTTTATATATTCGGTATTTTTATCAATGAAAACAGGTGTAATTCTTCCCGTACTTTCGTCAGTGACCGGAATCACAACTACCTTGCCGTCAGAAAATGCACGACTGATGATAAGGTCAGTTTCCGTTTCCTTGCCAAGAGGCATATATACCATCAGACATTTTGATGACTTATATATATCACTTTGAACAAACAAATTCTGTATATTCTGACTCTTCACCCATTTTTTATCATCTGTAAGTTCTGCTCTTTTTTGTTTATATTCTTTTCTCAGGATTTCTTTTGTCATAAAACCACCGTCACCTGTTCATTTATACATAATTCATCACTGCTCACACAAGAGTTAAGAGCAATTATATTTACACCCTTTTTCTCAGCATCTTTCAGTGCCAGAGCAAATTGGGGATGTGTATCCTTATTGGGGGTGAAATACTTTGCTTTGTCTGTCTGTATCACAAACACCGCATATGCCTTGTAACCGTCATTTGCACACTGTATAAGTTCCCTGATATGCTTCAATCCCCGCTCGGTAGGTGCATCGGGAAACATAAGTACGCCATCTTTTTCCAGTGTAACGCCCTTTACCTCCACAAAGATTTTGTCGCTTTCTGTTTCTATATAAAAATCAAAACGGGAGTTTCTGTACTGACACTCGGGCTTAAAATATGTGATATTTCCAAAATATCCCGAATCAATTGCCCACTCACCAAAGACCTTATTTGGCGCAGATGAATCGATATTAAAAATCTTATCACCCTTCATTACAGATACAAGATCATATTTTGTTTTTCTGTGGGGATTATCACTTTCCTCCACAAAAACCTGTACTCCGGGAATAAGAAGTTCTCTGCATCTGCCGGTATTCTTCACATGGCAGACTTCATCTTTTCCGTCAATATTCACATATGCGATAAATCTGTTTGGACGGGATACAAATATCCCCTTTTTTATATTGGTGTATTTCATACTCTGTCCCCTATACACACATCATAATTGCCGTCAGCAGTATAACAAATCCAAAATTGAATGCGGAAAACATTCCTATATAATACAATGTTTTCTGCGGATTATAATTTATATATTCACGAAATGTTATAAGACTTGCCAGTGATGCTATAAGTGTACCCGCACCGCCTATATTTACCCCAACAAGCAAATCGGCATAATTGGATGTAAACTGAGAAAGCAGTATTGCAGAAGGCACATTGCTTATAAACTGACAGGATATAACTGAGAAAAGAAGGGTATTCTTTTCGAGTAATGCTCCAAAAAATTCCCTTACCACATCTATTCTCGCCATATTTCCCGAGAATATAAAGAAAAATACAAAAGTAAAAAGCAATGGATAATCCACCATCTTAAGAGCGTGTCTGTCCATAACAAGAAGCATTGCCGGTATAACTATAAGCCCTGTCCAGTACGGGATTGTTCTGAAAACAATCAATATGGAATATGCAAAAAGTATCATATATATGGTTGTCCTTACGGGACTTAAAATTATTTTTTCTTCTTTCAGGTGAAGTTCTTCGTCCTTCACAAATACTATACAGCAAATGGTTATAATGACGATGGATATCACAAAAGGCAAAAGCATTATTGACATAAACTCCCCGGTGGGAATATTGAACTTTGTATACAGATACAGGTTCTGCGGATTACCGAAAGGAGTAAGCATACCCCCAAGATTTGCGGCTATGTTCTGCATTATAAATGTAAAAGCCATATATTTTTCTTTTTTTGCAGATGTAAGCACAAAATATCCCAGAGGAAGAAATGTAAGAAGTGCCATATCATTTGCAATAAGCATAGAGCCTATAAAAGTGATATAAACAAGTACAAGCACCGCAAGTCTTGCCGTACGGAATTTCTCTACAATCTTTCGGGCAAGCATATAAAAGAATCTGATGTTTTTTAGCGCACACACCACTGCCAACACACAAAAAAGGCAGGTCAGTGTCTTGTAGTCGAAGTAGTTGAGATACTCCTTGTCCACAGGAACAAAAATTGTGGTAGTCACTGCAAGTATAAGCGCAATTACCATAACAATATTACTTTTTACAAAATACATTATATTTTTACGTATCATGTCTTTGATTTCCTTATCTTATGTAAATAATCCTTGTAAATTATACTGAAAATATGTTTTTTTGTCAACAAATGAAACACAGAATCCCAAAGTCCGATGAATAAAAAGCCTTCCCGGGAAGCAATAAAATCAGACATCAAATTACACTCAATATATCGAGTATTGTCAAAAGATTAAGTATGATAGA
>JAZSJF010000030.1:0-6824 GCA_045534195.1 Clostridia bacterium
CATTCCCGGCGCCACAAGAAATTTCTCTTTAAATAACTTTGAGAAATAAAATCTGTCGCCAAATCCAAGATATTCGCATATTTCCGTAATGCTCATATTGGAATTTATCATTAATTCTCTTGAATAGTCAAGTTTGTAATCTATGATATATTTCACAGCAGTAGTATTAAGGTGGATTTTGAACAGTCTTGCAATATATGACTTGGACACACCGAACTTTTCTGACAAATCCGAAAGACTCAAAGGAGAATTGTAGTGTGTTTTGATATATTCTGTTATTTCATCAAGTATTTTTGGGCGATATGAATTTTTGTTTTCGTTAATCATAGAAAGTAGTGAAAATATCTCATACAGTCTGGATATCATAAGTATTTTGCCTGCACCGGTAAGGTTGTAACTTAAATTCTGACAATCATAAATGAGAGTTTTTATCTGATTTGGGAATTCAGTGTAGTAATTATCAATTCTTATATAATCATCCTTTTCCGAAAGGTAATAGGTGTATTCAGGTGGATTGCTTCCAAACAAAGACGGTGTATCTTCATTGGTTATGGTTATATCAGCGCTGAAATGAAGAAAGTAATATTCGCAGTAACTGTTTGTGTTTGCGGTGTAGTATTCACCCTTTGGTATAATAAATATACAATCCTTATTCAGTTCGTATTCTTCGTTTCTGAGATTAAATACGGCGTTTCCTTCTGTTACATATACAAGTACATTTCTTGCGGCGTTTCTGCCGTTATGCTCCCAACCGCTTTTCTGGACAACTTTCCCGAACAAAAGTACATCGGATAATTTGTCGGTAGATATAAGTAGTTTCATACTATCTCACCCCTCTTTGTAAATAGTATCATATAAGAATATAAATTTCAATGGTTGGTTCAAAATATTACATATATTGTTGTATATAATTCATTTACAATATAAGAAAAGGTGCATATAATCAAATTGGAGGTGTTCAATATGAAATATAAATTTGAACGGAATTGTCTTACCTTTCAAAATCAGGGTTTTGAACCGGTGTTTGTGAAAAATTCAAGTTTCTGGAGAATGTTTTTTGATGACGGAGTATACAGAGAGATAACTGTAAATTCCAATGAGCAGACTCCCGTTGATATATGTACAAAGGGCAATCAGACTATTGTCAGATATGAAAATATCAAAGCAAATAACAAAATATATGATGTAAATCTTACCATATACATAACCGCGACAGAGCGTGAAGAACTTTTGTTTGAAGCAGATATAGAAAACAATTCGGAGATAACGGTAAATGAACTGCAACTTCCTTATTTTCGTTTTGAGTCGCTGGGATGTGAAAAAGAGGAAGAAATTCTGTATCACACAGATTCTATGGGTGGAAGAATAAAGAATATCAGAAATCATATAGAAAAATACGATCACAGCGAATATATGGGTTCTGATTATCATGAAATAAGACATTCTATGCAGTATCCGTCCGCTATGAATATGCCTTGGTTCGGTATACAATGCGATAAACATTTTCTTTATGTGGGCAGACACGAAAAGTTTATGCGGATAGCAGGATTCAATGTGGGGTGTTCACCGAGAAAAAAAGATAGTTGGATATCTGTGGGAGTAAGTCAGTATCCTCACGTGACACCCGGTGAAAAACTTCATTACATCGGCGGAGTTATAAAGGTTTTTGAAGGAGACTGGAGAGATGCTTCAGGGTATTACAGACTCTGGAGTGAAGAAAATTGGTTTGATGTTCCTGAGATTCCTCAATGGATAAAAGATATGCAGGGGTGGCAGAGAATAATTCTCAAACATCAGTACGGAGAAATTTTTTATAAATATTCTGATTTACCTTCTGTTTACAAAGAAGGAAGTAAATACGGAATAGATACTCTTTTGGTTTTTGGTTGGTGGAAAGGGTGCTTTGACAACAATTATCCGGAGTTTGAATTTGATGATGAACTCGGTGGAGAAGAAGGGTTGAAAAAAGCCATAAATGAAGTGCAGAATATGGGCGGTAGAGTTATTCATTATACCAACGGAAATCTGATTGATATAAAGACTGATTACTACAAAAATATCGGATACAGAATTTGTGCAAAAGATATAGACGGAAATGAGTACAGAGACCATTACAAATTTTCCAACGAAGGAACACTTCTCAAAAGACACGGATACAAATCCTTTGTCACTGCTTGTCACTCAAATGATGAATGGAAACAAAATCTTATCAGAGTAGGAAATCTTAAACTTTCCACCGGAGCAGATTCGATTTTTTATGACCAGTTGGCATGTCATCACAATATATGTTTTGATGACACACATCCTCACGGCAAAAGGATTGACGAAGAAGCGGAATACAGAAAAGGAAATATAGATGCAATTATTTCTGTTCTCCCATATGGAAAAGCCTTGGGTACAGAACATATCTGCGACAGATATTCTGCTCTTTGTCACTATACACATGGTTGCGGACTTGGACACGAATGGAAAAAGGGAGCATTCCCTGATATGTTTTTGCACACATTCCCTGAATTTAAAACCAGCAATCGTGCAATTCACGATGAAAAGGACGGGTTTAAGAAGCATCTTAATTACGCATTTGTTTACAATCTTATGTTTGATGTGGCACTTCAAAGGTGCAGAGGCGGCTCAATGGATGAGTATAAGGAATACAGCAATCATATAAAGATGCTGATTGACTTGAAGAACGAGTATATTGAATTTTTCCGTGATGGAAAATATCAGTCGGCTTTTGATATAAACCGCTGGGATGAAGTGCATATTGCAGATTATACATATGAAGACAAAAAGATAACTGTATTGTGTAATAATGAGGATGAAGAAAAAGAAGTAGATGTATACGGAAGAAAGATAAAACTTTTGTCAGAAGAAGTAAAAATTATCAGATGGTAAAAGGCGGTGATTAAATAGTGAGTGTGAAAGTGCTTATGGGAGAGGATGTGCTTGTATATTCTCCACCCGTAAACGAAGGTACAAAGAAGTGGGGAGTGTATGCCATCCCTCGTATGTGGAGAGAGAAGGATGAAAGTCTTGTCATAAGATTTAATGGCGAAAAAGACTCCGGTGATGTGGATAATATGAAGATTGTCCCAAACAAATATTTCAAGTCAGAAGATGACGGTCTATCCTGGTCCGAAGTGGACAATGGAGACGAAAAATATGATATATCCATACTTAACGGTATAGAAAATCCATATACAAAAATCAATGGTAAGTTGGTAGCATTCAGAGAAAAACCTGACAGAAAAGAGATAAAAGATATCCCATACCAGAATGAGTTTATATATCCTACCGGTGAGGCTATTGTAAGAAGTTACAGATATGGGGATATTCCCGATGAATGCAAGGGGATAGAAATCATTGAGTATAGTAAAGGCTGCAAAGAACCAATGATATCTGATGTGCACATAGACTTTCCCGACAGAGAAATTCTTGTGAATGCAAAGGGAAACAGCGGAAATTTTGTATATGTGGATTGCATAGAAAAGGTAAAGCAGAGTATATTCAAAAATCCTTACCTTTGTTCAGTAATTTCTGTTGATAATGGTACAATGCTGGCAGTTAGTTGTGGGCAGAACAAAGATGTAAGTGACAGATATTCGGGTGTGGCATATCTTATGGCATCAGAAGACGGTGGTCATACATGGGTAAAGAGAGGAGTAATTGCCGAAAGTACAGAACTTCCTCACGGATACACCGGTGACGGACACGAAGTATCTATGTCATATACCAAAGACGGTGTACTTATATGCGCTATGAGAATGGATGTAAGCACAAAAAAAGAGCCTTACGGCGCAGCAGTATCAATATCGAAGGATAAAGGATATACCTGGTCTGAACCTTTGATTGTGACAGATGCAAGTGTGACACCGCATATTATATGTCTCGAAAACGGAATTGTTGTACTTGTGTACGGAAGACCCGGGGTGCATTTCAAATACTCTGCGGATAATGGTGAAACCTGGAGTGACTCCATAAGTATCATAGGAAAGACTCTTTCGGAGTACAGAAAAGAAGGCAGAGATGATTACGAAATAAAATACAGAGACACAGCAAGTTACAGCAACACTTTTGTAGATTATAAAGGTGGAAACGAGTTTCTCATTCTTTATAACAATCTTAAGTACGATGAAGGTGACGGTGTGCATCACAAAGCCGCATTTGTAAGAAAAATAAGTATAGAAAAAATGGAGGGTAATTAAGATGAAAAAGTTTTTGATAATAGTATTGGTTGTGACTCTTATTGTTGGTTCGCTACCTTTGTTTAATGTATATTCTTCAGGTGATATAAGAGTAGTGATAAAGGATGAAGAAAAGATATTTGACCAGATGCCCGTAATCGTAAACGACAGAACACTTGTGCCTATGAGAGGTATATTCGAAAGTCTTGGTGCGCCTATATATTGGGACGATGCTACAAAAACTGTTACTGCAAAGAAAAGCGGCAGAACAATATCTCTTGTAATCGGAGAGAAAAATGCCATCGTAGACGGAGAGATTAAGACACTTGATGTAGCACCTGAAATCATAAACGGAAGAACAATGGTTCCCGTGAGATTTATTTCGGAATCATTGGGCGAAGAAGTTGGCTGGAACGAAGATACAAGAACTGTAACTGTGGGTAAGGGAAAACTTCATATGGCAGAGATAAAGAATCCCGTAAGAAGACCTGTACCTACTGAGTTTACCAAGTCAAACAGTTTAAGTGATCTGATATTTTATGATGCACCTGATGAAGAACAGTTCAAAGCATCAATTCCTGATAAGTTTGACGAACTGATTTCTCCTGATGACCTTCTTGACCCGTCACAGATGGATATTCAGGTGAAAGACCTTGATGTAAAAACATCTGTTGTTGGAGTTGACGGAGCAGATTTTATCAAAGCATTAAGGGTAGAGGTAAACGGTTCTCCCGAAAAGGATACCCACGCTATATTCAGATTTAACAAAAAAATATCTGGAATGAAAAAGGATGATGTGTGCCTTATTACATTCCGTATGAGATGTGTTGAGCCTATTTCTGGCGGAGATAATGTGCAGATAAAAGTTCAGGTAGAGCATCCTGAAACCTATGAAAAGGCGTTGTTTTCTGCCTTCGGTACAAGTGACAGAAACTGGCAGACTATATATATGGTCTTTAATGGTATTGAAGGATGCGAAAATGTAGGAATCAGATTCGGATATGGTCCGCAGATTGTCGAAGTGGGAGATTTTTCTATCAAAAATTTTGGTCAGGGTGTACAACTTCCCGAATCCCCAAGCCAGAGCCACGCTAGTAATTCAGACCTTCTTCCCGGGGCAAAATGGAGAGATGAGGCACTTGAAAGAATAGAAAAAATAAGAAAAGGCGATTTTTCTGTTGTAATAAAAGACAAAGACGGAAACGTAGTTTCTGATGCAGATGTGGAACTTGATATGTTTGACCATCAATTTGAATGGGGATGTATATACAAAAGACCTAATTATCCGAATTTTGCAGGGTTGTTTAACGCAACTGTTTCTGAAGGGGATATGAAATGGGGATTGTATGATCCGGTGAAGGCTATGGAAAGCATAGAAGATTTATATTCTCAGGGTATAAGATACGTAAGGGGTCATTCCATTATATTTGAAAAACTGGTAAGTGCAATAGGAAACAATCTTGTAGACCCAAGATGTAAAGAGGCTCTTGAAAATAAAGATAAAGAACTTATGGATTCTCTTATCAGAAATCATATGAATGAGATTATGCCTCGTTTCGACAAATATGTTTCTGACTGGGATGTAGAAAACGAAATGAATGCAAATTCAATGTTCCGTGATGTGTTTGGCGAGGAATATGTAAAGGAAATATATCAGTGGGCGAGAGAAGCAGACCCTGACGGTGTGTTGTATTATAATGAAACAAGCGTTTTTGAACCTACTTTCAAACCAAGAATAGAAAGTCTTATAGAAATGGGTGCGGATATAGACGCTATTGGTATTCAGTCACACGTGGATAACGCGGATGTATCTATGCTTGCTCACAGAGAAATTTATGACTGGCTGTGGGAAAGAGGTTTCAGACTTAAAGTAACGGAATTTTCCTGCGGAAATGTTGAGGACGAAGTTCTGAGAGCATCATATATGAGAGATTTTATGATAAATATGTTCAGCCACGAAGCCATGGATGGGTTTTATATGTGGGGTGTTCAGGACGGAAGAAGTTATGCAAAACATTCATTATTCTATGATGAAAAAGGCAACAGAAAACCATGCCTTGACCAGTATGAAGACCTTGTATATAACAAATGGTGGACAAAAGATGCAAAAGCAACAACCAATGCAGAAGGTAAGGCAACCTTAAGAGGATATTATGGAGATTATGATGTAACTGTATCTTATAAAGGTGAAACAAAGACCATTCAGGCGGCATTTCATAAAGGATACAATAATGTATTGGAGATAACACTTGATTAAAATCAAGAGATGTTTTGTAAATGGAGGGAAACTATGACGAATTTCAGAAATACCATAGAACCATTTGCCAAAGGATATATAGAAGCAGAGGGTGAGTATGCAGGATATAAGATTGCCTGTGGTATGCGTGAATATGCAACACACAAAGAAATATACATAAACACTGATGAATATTTCGCAGGGCATTTCGATCTGAAGTCAAATATCGGAGTAAGATATACCTACGGAAACGGGATAGAAGTATATGAGGATATTATAGATGAAGAAATCCTGAGATATCCTGAGTTTGCTGATGAACTTCGTTGCATAAAGGAAAAAATGTTACCTTTAAGGACAAAAACCATAGTCCAGAACCAAAAAACAGATTAAAGTCGGAGGCCAAG
>JAZSJF010000100.1:0-2488 GCA_045534195.1 Clostridia bacterium
CCAAGTGACATATTTGCACTGTAAAACACGGGGATTTTTTCTCCTGATGCCTTTACATATTCAATCTGTTCCTTTGAAAGTCCGGTTGTAGCCACTATTATAGCGGTATTTGTATTTATCGCATACTCCATAGATGGCTCAAGGTTTGACGGGTGAGAGAAGTCAATTATCACATTGTTTTTTTTTTTATATTGTTATATGAAGAGTACACGGGGTAGTCACTTTTCTTTTCTGTGTTTATGTCTACACCGCATACTATTTTTACAGCCTCGTCAGCCTCACAAAGTCTTGTTATTACCTGTCCCATTTTTCCGTTGCAACCGGAAAGTATAATGTTTGTCATTGGTTTTACCTCTTTTCTTCTGGCGTGATTTGATTTTCGGGACGATGAAGGCATCGTCCCCTACTTTATTACATATAATAGCAATCATCTGCCCATTTTTCAGGATTTGATTGTATATAATTCCATATGTTTTTATAGTCGGATTCATTTCTTATAATGTGATCATGATAGGAGCGTTGCCATATAGAATGTCTAATTTCTTTCGTTACCATTCTTTTGAAGGTGCGAACAACGCTTTCCAAACCTATTGTAGGGGACGATGCCCACATCGTCCCGTTGATATACACTATCAAATGTATATGATTCGGCATTATCACATAATTTTCCACTGTAATATTTTTATATTTTTCATTAATATTATTTATATATTTATCGCATACTCTTCCATATGATGTCAATTCTATTTTCGGGACGATGAGGGCATCTTCCCCTACTTTATTTTGTACATTCGATAATATTTTCTCTTTATTATGAGTGCATATTGTCACAAAATATTTGGCAGGTGTACTATAATCATAACCTGGCATTCTTGTTCTTTTTCGTTTTGGTAATTCCATTTCTTCCCCCAACAAATCCCAAATCTTCAAAAACGGCTATACCGCAAAGTCAGTATAGCCGTATATATGATATTATTTAAGTTTAATACCGTAATTCTTCATCGCGGTAATAAGTTTCTGAAGGTTTTTGTCATCCATTTCCACCAGAGGAAGTCTTAACGGCCCTGCATCAAAGCCCATAAGTCTTAATGCGGTCTTTGCCGGAATAGGATTCACTTCACAAAACAGTGCATCCACCAGTTCAAGTGCATCAAGTTGCATTTTTGCCGCAGTTCCGTAGTCACCATTAAGAAGTTTCTCGGTCATAAGGTGAGTTTCTTTCGGTGCAACATTTGCCAAAACTGAAATCACACCTTTACCGCCCATCATCATCATAGGCGCAATAAGTGCATCTTCACCCGAATACACATCAAGTTCCGGACAAAGTGACATTATCTTAAGTACCTGGGACATATTTCCACTGGCTTCCTTAATTGCCACGATATTGTCAATCTCTGAAAGCACCTTCACTGTTTCGGGAAGCATATTCACACCCGTTCTTGAAGGAACATTGTACATAATCACGGGAAGTGATGTACTTTCTGCAATAGCGGAGTATGATGCGATAAGACCTTTCTGTGTGGTTTTGTTGTAATAAGGAGTAACACACAACACACCGTCTGCGCCCATCTTTTCCACTTCCTGTGTCATATAGATTGCGTGTTCGGTATAGTTGCTTCCCGTACCTGCAATAACGGGAATTCTTTTCGCTACCCTTTCTATAGTATATCTTACTACCTCGAGATGTTCATCATCAGGCATAGTAGCATTCTCACCTGTAGTTCCGCAGATGATAATAGCGTCTGTGGAATTTGCCAGTTGAAAATCTATCAGTTTGCCAAGGGCGTCATAGTTAACCCCTTCATCAGTAAATGGAGTTACAAGAGCAACGCCCGACCCTGTGAATATTGTTTTTGCCACAGAAATTCCTCCTTTTTTAATGAAATGATGATTTCTTCAAAACCTAACTTTTATTTAATTATTTTTCTTCCCACTGTTCGATAAGTTTCTGTGCAATCTGTACAGCGTTTGCTGCAGCACCTTTTCTGATATTATCTGCAACAACCCAGAGATTTACACCGGAATCAACACTTTCGTCTCTTCTGATTCTTCCTACATAGGTTTCATTTGTACCTTTTGCAGTGATTGCCATAGGATATACATTGTTTTCGGGATCGTCCTGAACAATGATTCCCGGAGCGTTCTTAAGCACTTCTTTGAGTTCTTCAAGATCGAAGTCATAGAAGAATTCAAGGTTGATTGACTCAGAGTGTGAATCAAATACAGGTACTCTTACTGTAGTAGCAGTAATCTTCATTGTGTCGTCGCCAAGAATCTATCTTGTTTCGTTTACCATTTTCATTTCTTCCTTGGTATATCCGTTTGGAAGGAATACATCAATGTGAGGGAGACAGTTGTTTGCGATAGGATGAGGGAATTTCTTTGGTGCTTCGCCCTTCAATCCGTTTGCAAGGTCTTCATATCCTGCCACACCTGCACCTGATACTGCCTGATATGTAGAATAAACTACTCTCTTGATTTTGTACTT
>JAZSJF010000170.1:0-5194 GCA_045534195.1 Clostridia bacterium
ACCGCTTGGCCTCCGACTTATGTATTTACTGCATAGGAGGTGTTCTTTACATCTCTGATACCTATAACCTCGTTGGAGGTATGCATATATCTTAAGGGCACAGAAAACAGTGTACACGGTATACCGTCACGGGCAACCTGAATGCTCCAGGCATTTGTACCTGTGTTTCCTCCTTCTATTTCAAGTTCGTATTTTATCTCAGATTCATCAAGTACTTTTCTGATATTTGAAAGAAGTACGGGATGAATATTCGGTCCCATACACAATGTGAAAAGTCCTTCACCTGTTTTGTATGTTTCCGAAGATGATGCATCAGGAGTATCTCCGTGAGTAACATCTATCACTATTGCAAAATCAGGATTGATTTCATAAGCAACTGTCAGTGCGCCGCTTCCGTTGGTCTCTTCCATAGTGGATGCGACGAAATATATGTCATAAGGAATATCAACACCCTTAAGACAATCAAAAATATCAAGAAGTATGGCAACGGCACATCTGTCATCAAGGCTTTTGGATGAAATATAGTCATTCATCAGAGAAGATGTTTCATTAAAAAATGTAATGGTATCGCCAACAGATATAAGAGCCTCTGCTTCTTTTTTTGTATATCCTACATCAATAAACAAATCTTTTTTGACAGGTGCATTATCCATTTCTGAATCTGTCATAAGATGTGGCGGTTTTGCACCGATTACACCGAATATATCTTCTTTTCCGTGAATTATCACTTCGCACCCCGGAAGAATTCTTGAATCAATACCGCCTATATTTGTAAATTTAACATAGCCCTTGTCATCAATACCTGTCACCATAAGGCCTATTTCGTCCATATGGGCTTCTATCATAACAGAGCCGTAATTGTCTTTATTTCCTTTTCTTTTTGCCACAACACTTCCAAGTGATGAAATATACACCTCATCGGTATATTCCTTAAACATCCCGGCAATCTTATGTGCTGCATCACTTTCAGCACCTGATACACCGCAAAAATTCGAAAGTGTGATTATATTATTCCTGAATTTCACTTTCATCCGCTCCCAGTCCCATTACAATGGACTTAAATAGATTTCCTCTTTCTTCAAAATTCTTAAACATATCAAAACTTGTAGATGCAGGACTGAGAAGAATAATATCTCCCTCTCTTCCCAGGCTGAGCGCAAATTTCACTGCATTCTGATATGTATCCGCATTTACAACAGGCAATGAAGATTCATCAGAAAGATTGTCACATACTGCTTTTTTGATTTTTTCACTGGTAGCACCGATTAAAACGAGAGCCTTTACATGATCACAAATCGGTTTCCCGATTTCATCGTAAGGGATTCCTTTATCTTTGCCGCCTGCAATAAGAATAACCTTTTTGTCAAAGGATTTAAGTCCTGCAATTGTTCTTGAGGGTGAACTTGCAATAGAATCATTGTAGAACTTTATTCCTCTGTATTCTCTTACAAACTCAAGTCTGTGTCTGACACCGCCGAAGTTTCTTGCCACATATCTTATGTCTTCTTTATCGACCATATCATACACTGCACTTATTGCAGCAAGATAGTTATCTACATTGTGAATACCCGGAATTTTTATCTCTGATGCATCCATTATATATTCACCGTTGAAATAAATCTTGCCGTCTTTGAAATATGCACCGTTTGGAGATACATTTTTTAAAGAAAATTTATATACGCTTCCCTTTGCCTGTTCAGCACATTGGTTTGCACATTCATTTTCCATATTTACAACAAGTCTGCCATCCTTTGTCTGATGAAGGAAGATATTTTTTTTGGCGTCGCAGTATTCATCATAATCCTTGTGATAATCAAGGTGATTAGGACTTAAATTTGTGATGACACTGATATCTGCACTGTATTTCATATTCATAAGTTGAAAACTCGAAAGTTCAACTACAACAACATCTTCAGGTGCAATGGTTTCTGCATTGTGCAAAAGCGGATTTCCGATATTTCCGCCAATATGAACACCGTATCCCGCCTTTGTAAGGATTTTGGATATAAGCGTAGTGGTTGTAGTCTTTCCGTCAGAACCTGTAACAGCAATAATTTTGCAGGGGCATACACCAAAAAACATTTCCATTTCACTTGTAAGCACTGCCCCATTATTCTGCGCTTCTGTAAATTCTCTGAGATCAGGTCTTATACCCGGAGTCTTCATTATGATATCAACTCCGTCAAAATGCGAAAGATAATCTTCTCCAAGATACAGACTTTCTGTATTTTCTTTAAACTGACAAAGAAGATCACTGTCAAAATTGTTTTCTTCTTTTTTGTCACAACCGATGATAATGCCGCCAAGTTCCTTAAGGAATCTGATCATGGGAGCATTGCTTACTCCAAGACCTACCACTGCAATTTTTTTATCCTTTATGTAATTTTTAAACATTTCAAACTTGGGATTGTATATTGCCTTATCCATAAAGCACCTCTTCTTATACAACACTTATAGAGCCACACCTTAATCTTTCAAAAAAGATATGACTCACAAAAATAAAAATACCCCACTGTGCCGTATCAGAGAAAATGATTCTAACCTGTCTGTACAGGGTGGATAATTCCATCCTTCTTGCTTATTGTTCCCTTGATAACTATGTCATGGTCTACAGCCACAAAAAGAGCATGGACTCCGTATTAGAAGCGTTGGTTAAATACTATAAATCTCTTTTACGCACACCGCAGGGATCTCCGTTGATATTACATACATATTTTATCATAAAAATTTTTTCATTTCAATAGTTATTTTATACATTTTATTGAAAATTATGTACACAAAAATACCCACCACTGATATTTCGTTTTTGAAATAACGGTGATGGGTAATATTGATTATTCTATTACTATTTCAAGTACATTGTCATATCCTTTGTGGAATGCAACCATCTGAGTCAAAGTTTTTCCGTTTGCTTCAACTGTCACATCATAGTCGCCGTAGAAGCCTCTTATTGTGGCTTTACCGTCTTTGTCTGTTATTGCCTTTGCATCTTTAGTCCACCATTTGTTGTAGACCAGATCCTGATATATTTTTCCTGCAGGCTTAAGATTAAAGTCCTTGTCATATATCGGTGCATATTTTGACCAGCCTATTCCTTCCTGGAATCCCCACATAACAAATTCCGAAATGTGTTCATTGGAAAATGCATTTATCATCACATCTCTTGTGTAATTTGCCTGAAGTATATTGTCAGTGATGTTACAGGAATATTCAGTGATTTTGAGCGGAACATTGTAGCGTGTTCCGATTTTGTTGTACAATGCCGAAAGTTCATCAATTGTAGGCATAATGTTATCATAATGCGACTGAATACCAAGCGAATCAAAATCCACACCAAGTTTTACAAAATCATCAACAAGTTCAAAATACACATCATCAAAACCTGTTTCGTTGTATGTAAGGTCCATATCTTCTCCGCCGGCTTCTCTTGCCCAGTCATACATCATTTTTACAAACTCATTGCCGAGTTTTTCTCTTATCTGCACATGATTTCTCTGATTTTTCACAAGTTCATTACAAACATCCCACTCTGTGATATCATCCTTGAACTCTGTGATTACATCCTTCACATGACTTTCGCATCTTGGAAGAAGGTAGTCAAGATTGCCCATATTTTCAAACACATCCGCAGGTGTCATTCTTGCTCCTGAGGAAGAAGTTTCCACTTCTACATACAGCGTATGTCCTCTGAAATACTTGATTCCCGCTTTTTTTGCTGCATCAATCTGATCCTGTGCCATATTCGGATATTCTTCGTGGGGTGCCCATTTAAGCACATGTTCATGAACAACGGTATTGAAGTTTTCTGCCAGTCTGTTTGCATGTTCTTCAGTTGAAAGAGAAATCATACAACCGAATTTGAACTGATGTTCAAACATATCCAGTTCAACCTGCGCATCAGGAATTACATTTCCCTCTTTGTCTTTGACAACTATTTGGAAATCGCCCTTTCTGATTTTTTCTATTTTGTCAAGTGCTTCTTTTCTCCAGGATGCACTTTCTGCCAGGTCAGTTCTTTCCACGGTTGTAGTAGGAAGATCTGCTACTTTTATATCTGTTCCGTAGTTGGTAAGTCTGATATCCTTAACTTCCAGTGTTCCCACATTAAGAGCAAATCTGAATCCCAGATTGTCTGCACTTTCAATGGCTGTGTACGGAAGATATATACTTGTCCATTCCTTCCCTGCAGAAACAGTATTAAAAAGTGCTTTCTGAAAATTAACAGGTTCTTCCAACTGAATATGCATATTGGATATTCCGTTTTCTCCACCCTCTGTACATCTCATCTTGAAAGAAAGTACAAGAGTTTCTCCGGGTTTATATACACCTTCAAAAAGTCCGTTGAGTCTGTAAATGAGCATTGCGCTTTTTTCAGGAACTTTTACACATTTAAATACTATTTTCTTTCCGCTTTCAGCGTCCTTGTCATCAACAATCTCATAAAAACCGTATTCATTTTTTCCGTCAATTCCGCCAAAGAATTTATCAGGTGTAATAACCACCTCTCCACCAAGTTTTGCATATTCTCCGTCAAGAGATTCCGATGTGGTTTCGTAATAAATAAGGTCATTCATATCACTTGACTTTTCAAATTCTGTGGGTATCTTTCTGTGAAGTTGTGACACAAGTGATGCAAGACTTTTGTTTTCGGACGGGGAATTTATAATAACGGTTTTTGTTGCATCATCCCACTCCACCTTGCAACCTAAAGTTTCTGAAATAAATCTTACAGGCACAAGCGTTCTTCCGTTAATAATTTTTGCCGGAACATCAAGATTGATTTCTTTTCCGTCAATCTTTGCAACGGCATTTCCTATCTGTAATGATACAGAAAGATTTTCCTTTGTTCCGGTTACCGTCTTTGATGCATCATCCCAGTTGACTTGCGCACCCAAAGCCTCAAAAATACCTCTCATCGGCACAAGAGTTCTGCCATTTTCTATTACCGGCATTACATCATAATTCTGAACTTCATTGTCAATTATTACACTTACATTATTATCCGCAAAAGAAAAAGAAAATGCAGACATCATAACAGTAAATGCAAAAATAACAGATAACACTTTTTTCATTTCAATTCTCCTTTTTATCTTTGCGATCTTTGAATAAATTCATCCTGTTCTTTTTCGGACAGGTTTGCAAACCGTACATTCCAACCGCAAAGACGAACCTGAAGATTCGGATATTTTTCGGG
>JAZSJF010000342.1:0-2655 GCA_045534195.1 Clostridia bacterium
AGAACAATGGTTCCTGTAAGGTTCATTTCTGAGTCCTTGGGATGCAATGTAGAATGGATAGGAGATACTAAGACTGTTGTTATTTCTTCAAAGAAAAAACTTGCAGAACTCAAATCCACATTCCACAGAAATGTGCCAACACAGTTTGAAAAATCATCAGATCTTAACGACCTTCTTTATTTCTCAAATGTCGATAAGGACGAAATGAACAAGAAGTATGAAGAAATAAAAGCTATGGGCGAAGTAGTATGTACAACTGATGAATTTGTTGAAGGACTTATTCCTTTGAATGATACATACAAAAAGTATGGCTCTTTTGAAGTAGTTGATGTTGAAGGAGAAGCCTTCACAAAAGCAATCCGTATCAGCTGCACAGAAGTTCCTGAAAAGAGCACAAGCTTTATCATAAAGACTAAAGCAACTCCTGAAAGAAATTTCGGTGACGGTGTAAAAGCAGAGGACGTTATGCTTCTTGCTTTCCGTATGCGTACAGTTTCAGGCGGAGATGGCTCAGGTGGCGGAAGAATCCAGTTCCAGATAGAGCATCCTGAAACATTCAAAAAGTCACTTTTTGACAATGCTTTCTCTACAAATGAATGGCAGATTGTATATCTTCCTTTCGGTGGAAGAGAAAATGCTACTTCTATCGGTATCAGAGCAGGATTCTATGAGCAGGTTGTTGAGATCGGTGGTATAGAAATCCTCAATATGGGACCTGATTTTGATAAGTCACTTCTTCCTCAGACTTCTGCAGAGTTTACAGAACTCAAAGAGGGTGCACCCTGGAGAAAGGAAGCCCTTGACAGAATCGAAAAGATAAGAAAAGGTGACTTCACGGTTGTAGTAAAAGACAAAGAGGGCAATGTTATTCCCGATGCAGATGTAGAACTTGATATGTTTGAGCATCAGTTTGAATTTGGTACATGTATCAGATATGCTCAAATTACCAAAAACGAAGACTACAGAAGAACTCTTTCAGAAAACTTCAATGCTGCAGTGAGTGAGACAAATATGAAGTGGGGTCCTTATGTAAATGATCCTACCAGGGGTAAGACAGAGGCAGCAACTGCAACAGAACTTGGTATCAAATACTACAGAGGACATGTTCTTATCTGGGAAAAGCTTCTCGGTACAAACAAAACATCATATATGACACCACCGGAAATCTTTGAGGATGCGGTGCTTAAGAATCCTGAAGTGTTCGATCAGAAATGTAAAGAACATATTTTCAAAATCACTCAGGATCTCAAAGATTATGTGACAGAGTGGGATGTAGCAAATGAACTTATGCTTTATGATGATTTCACATCTGTACATGGTGACGAAGCGGTTGTTAAGTGGTTTAAATGGGCAAGAGAATCACTTGGTGAAAATGCAGAACTCTATTACAATGAAGCAAACGAGGTGTGGACAGAAGCGTATCTTAAGCGTGTTGACGGGCTAGTAGATCTTGGAATGGATTTTGACGGTCTTGGACTTCAGTCCCATTATGACGGTAATATGAAGATGCCTACAGAACAGATTGCCCTCTATGACAAACTTGTTGACAGATACGGAAAGAGACTTAAAGTAACTGAATTTTCCTGTGATAAATCAGGAGAAGCGGTTCAGGCAAATTTCTTGAGAGATACAATGATTGCTGCATTTGCGGAAGAGAATATGGACGGATTCCTTTTCTGGGGATTCTGGGATAAGGTAGTATATGCACAGTTCTCACCATTGTTTAAAGAAGACTGGTCATTAAGAATGGGCGGTCAGATTTATCAGGACCTTGTATACAACAAGTGGTGGACAAGAGATGCAAAGGCTAAAACTGATAAAGATGGTAAAGCGGTTATCAGAGGATTCTATGGTGATTATGATGTAACTGTAAATGCAAACGGAAAAACAGTTACTGATATGGTAGCATTCCATTCAGGATATGAAAATGTGCTTGAAATTACAGTTGAATAATTTAAGATAAGTGCTCAATTTATAAATAAAATTTCCCTTGTATGTGTTTGTACAGGGGAAATTTTTATTTTTGTATTGTAATAAGTTTATAAATTTGCTACAATAAACCATATTAATTTGTATCCTTGACGGAGGTATTTATTATGAAAAAATATGATGTGGCAGCATATATATGGCCGGCGTATACCGGAGATGAACCGAGAACAAGAATGTTCTGGGAAGAGGGAATAGGTGAATGGCAGACAGTCAAAAATTCCAAGCCGAAAGATAACGGATATAACTGGGGCAGAAAGCCTCTTTGGGGATATGTGAATGAAGCAGATCCTTATGTTATGGAAATGCAGATAAATGCTGCACTTGATCACGGTGTGAATGTGTTTATCTATGACTGGTACTGGTATGACAACAGACCGTTTCTTGAGAACTGCCTTAATGACGGATTTCTGAAAGCGTCAAACTGCGACAAAATGAAGTTTTATATTATGTGGGCAAACCACGATGCAAATTATCTCTGGGATATTAGAAACAGTGATGATGTTCCTTGTACTGTATGGGGCGGGGCAGTAGACCGTCATCAGTTTGAGATAATAGGCAGACGCTGGATTGAACAGTATTTCACTAAGGATAATTATTACAAAATAGACGGGAAACCTGTAGTAAGTATCTATGATATGAATAATCTTATCACCGGACTTGGTGGTA
>JAZSJF010000321.1:0-8088 GCA_045534195.1 Clostridia bacterium
GAATACAGAGTTTCAAAAGGAACTTCATAAATCGGTCCCTTATATCTCCAGTCGGAAATCATACCCACAGAAGTTTCAAAATGCTTGTGCATATCGTCAATATCCAGTTTGTATTCACCGTCTATCATTCTTGTCATACGAAGTTGAGGAATAGACGGTATATTTGAAGGATACAGTTTATCGTCACTTTGTCTTCTCTTTATGATATCATTGAGCATCTGCTGATGAGAAAGTTGAACCATTTCACTGTTGTCAAAACCGTCAATACCTGTAAACCTTCTCTGACTAAGTGCAGGCTTGCCGTCATGCATAGGGCTTTCGCAATAGCCGAGTTGATTGAGAACCTGTTCGCCTTCTTTGCCTACATAATAATACCAAGCCGCAAGGATATTCTGCTTTTCATAAAGAACGGTTTCAACTCCTGCATAATCAAAGAGATCCGCATCCCCTGTGGCATCTACCGCCGCCTTACATTCAATGAAGCATCTTCCTGATTTATTCTCTGTGATTACACCTTTTATTACATCGCCATCCATCTGAACTGCACAAACCTTTGTACCATAAAAAATGGTAACTCCTGCATCAAGAAGAAGTTTTTCTGCTTCCAGAGCAAAAAGATGTGGATTGAACTGCGCTCTGTAACGGTGTTTGATTCTTTCTTCAAGAGTACCTTCTCCGAACCATTCAGGAGCGTCTTCATTTTCTGCGCCGTGCTTAACAGAAAGACGGATAAGTTCTTCACATATACCAAATGACACCTGATGACCTTCTCCGTCACAAAGCGGAAGATATATGGTAACAATCCCTGATGTAGCAAGTCCGCCAAGAATATATGAAGGCTCTATAAGAACTGTTGACTTGCCTGCTCTCTGTGCAGACAATGCCGCGGATATACCTGCTATACCTCCCCCTGCTACAACCACATCAAAGGAATGTGTAATTTTTGTTTCCAAATTCTCATGTATATAACTCATATAAACCCTCCATAACAATTTTCTTTATAATAACACAAAAAACCGATTGGTGCAATACCCAATCGGCTTTTGAGGTTCAATTATTCAACAGTAAGAACTACCTTACCAACATTCTTTCCATTCTGCAAAATCGCATGTGCTTCTTCTGCCTGAGTAATAGGAAGAACTGCGTGGATAGTAGGCTTAACAGCGCCTGATTCTATCTTTTCCCATACATTTTCTACAAGAAGTGAAAGAATCTTTGCTTTCATTTCAGGTGTTCTTGAACGAAGTGTAGAACCGACAATTCTTACATTTCTTACATAAATGTTCTTAAGGTCAATTTCTGTCTTCTGTCCTGCAAGTGCTGCAATCATTATCCATCTTGCACCGTGTGTGAGGTATGGAAGACACTCGCCCATATGTTCACCGCCAAGACAGTCGATTGTCACATCTACTGATCTTCCTGCTTCAAGTTCTTCTTTCAGTACATCTGCAGTTTTTTCTTTTTCAAAAACAATTACCCTGTCTGCATTAAGATGCTTTATTGAATCTGCGATTTCCTGTGTAAGAACTGATGTGATAACTCTTATACCGAATGCCTTTGCCATAGGAATAATAACACTTGCAAGTCCTGATGCACCTGCATGCATCAAAAGTGTATTTCCCGGTTTGATACCGCCTTCTATAAAGAGATTGAGATATGCAGTAGCAAATGCTTCAGGAATAGCCGCCGCTTCTATCATAGAACAGTTTTTCGGTACAGGCATACACATATCATCCTTTACCGCTACATACTGAGCATATCCGCCGCCGCCAAGAAGTGCACATACCTTGTCGCCTACTTTCCAGCCTTTTGCAGTTTCGCCAACCTCTACGATTGTTCCGGAAACTTCAAGTCCCATCCATTCAGGGCATCCCGGAGGTGGCGGATAGTCACCGTCACGCTGCATAAGGTCTGCACGGTTTAGAGCCGCCGCTTCCACCTTTACAAGAACTTCGTCAGATTTGATAATCGGATCGGGAACATCTGACCAACTCAATGATTTGTCGTTGTTTACCAATATTGCTTTCATTTATTTTTCCTCCTGTTTTAAATTATTTATATATTTTAATGTTGCCAGATATGGCTTTGAATCACTGAACACAAAATCTTTTGGCAGTCGGGAATATTCATAAGTAAGCCCCTTTTCCAACGGCATAAGTTCTGATTGTTTCATACCGCACAGATTGAGTATCTTTGTATTGTCCATAATTCTGTCAAATAATCTGTCATATTCAAGTTGCCGTTTCGACTGAATCACACCTTCAAAGATTTCGTTTACATATGTTTCGGCATCGACGGTTATATATTTAAGACCGCCGATTCTTCCGTACATATCAGCAATTTCTCCCCAGGTATGATGCTCGGATGTGGCTACTGTATAGATTTCGCCTTTCGCGTTGTCATTTAAGACAATTCTTGAAATCATCTTTGCCACATCTCCTGCCCAACTCATTGTAGCCTGAACATTCATTGCTTCTTCGGGAAGAACCAGAGGTATTCCTTCTCTCATACATCTTATTACAACATTCATCTCCAGTGTAACAAGTTGAAACCTTCTTTGGGAATATGTAATTGCAGGGCGGACCACTGTCCAGTTATTTTTTCCGGATGATCTGAGATATTCTTCTCCGAGAGCCTTATGTATACAATAATCGGATGACCTGAGCAAATCCTCATTTGTACTTACGTCAAAAAGCCTTGGAGAAGTTTCCTTTATGGGATGTTCCTCATTGGCATATACTCTGTATGTGGACAGATATATATAATGGGATGTGTTCTCAAGATACATATCAATAAACGGTCTGTGTTCCTCGCGATCTTTATAGTATACCATAAAATCCACTACTGCATCATAGTCATTTTTCAGATACTCTCTCATTATATCAATGTCACATGCATTATCTTTGATATATCTTACATTGGGGTGATCTTTTTCTTTATCAACCAGTGATATAACATCCACCTGATATCCCATCTTCAGAAGTTCGGGAACAAGATAAACTCCCATAGCACCGGTGCCGCCAGGCACAAGAATCTTTTTCATAACGTCCTCCCTACATCTCAAAGCCTGCAAGAATAAGTTGCTCTTTTGCTCTTTTTATAGTGGGCTGATCCATATTTTCTCTCGAGTTATGAACAACAAGAAACATATCCGAACCAAGAACAGGTCCCAGAATTCTGTGCCGTCTGCAATGTGTTCCGTTACACAGAAACAGCGAAGGAATACCCAATTTTTCTTTGAGCATAACTGATGTTTTTAAATTATCGTTAAGTTCATCCATATTGTCTGCACGGGTAACGACTTTTGCAATATCCGCTCCGCGCAATTTATGTGCCGAAGCAATTCCAAAAACTTCATCACAGGGAATATACTTAAGCACATGGGAACTCATGATAACTTCCGCTCCCAGTGAATGAATTTTTTCTATGACTTTCATCTGCTTTTCCACTGCTTTTTCATCAGTTGTATATTCTATCGGGTTTCTGTCAAACAAATCTCCTCTTATATCTATGAGTTTTGCTCCGCAGTCTATGGACATAATAAGTTCTTCAGTAAGTTCTTCATCTGTATGTTCTATTACATTACCTCTGCAGTAGTTGGTAATATAGCAAGGTTTATCCCCCATTGCAGAAATAATCTTTCTGTAATTCTTTTCGCATCTTTCATCAGGATTGAGCATTTCTATCTGAAATCCGAATGCATCAGGTCCCTGAATATGAATTTCTTCAATCTCCCTCAATAAGTCCTCTGTATTTTTTGACTTGAGCATTGCGGTAAGTGTAGGTCTTCCATTAACCAAAAAACTCATACACATCACTTCCCTCCAATGTGATTGTATCAAAAATACATCTTATATAACAATAACCGAAACGATTTTTTATTTAACTCAAACGATACTCATAAATATTGACAAAAAGCAAAGCAATGTGCTAATCTATAAGAAATTTAAGAAGGTGAAAGACGATGAATTTCTCTGAAATGATAATAACTAAGCACGAAAATGTAATAAAAACATTTGTCAACACAGACTCTACATCCTTTATGAAAAACAGATTTTCTTCAGGAATAATTGTGGTATTGTGCGGAAAACTTATATTTGAATTTGATGACAAAACCATTGTATGCGACAGAAATCATCCTCTGTTTCTTCCCGAAGGATTGTCATACAAGTTTTATTGCGAAGAATATGCAGAGAGTTTACTGTTTAATTTCAAAGTTTTGTCAGACAATCTCTCGCCTTTCGCACTTGACAATATAGATCAGGGTATTGCGCAGGAGTATTTCGACAGAATAGATAATCTTGCATCCAAACCAAATCCGTCTGTACATATGATTTTTATGGCGTATTATGAATTCTTTTCAATAATTTTTCCGGCAAGTCCGGACACCGACAAAGCAGAGGAATTTATAAACAAAGCAGAAGAAATAATACTCAAAAAATATTCAGATGCCAAATTTACCATAGAAGATTTGTCAAATGAAGTAAACATAAGCAATGTGTACTTAAGAAAACTTTTTGTGAAATACAGAGCAATGCCTCCGTCAAAGTACCTTACAAATATAAGAATGAACAAAGCAAAACTGTTTCTGAGGGATACAAAATCCGTGTCAGAAACAGCCATTATGGTTGGTTATTCGGATATATATCAGTTCAGTCGTGCATTCAAAAATCACACGGGACTGTCACCTACAAATTATCTCACATCTTCGTCAATGCTATAGACGGATGTTTTTTATCAAATCAAAAAGATACTCACTTACAGTCGGTCTTTCGGGATAGGTTTTGTTGTAAAGTGAGGCAAGTTCCTTTGGCTCTTTCTGATTATTGTTACAAAAAAAGTCTCTGTATGTATATATGCAACTTATACATTCATCAAAAAACTTATCTATATTATCCTTACCGCATATCAGTGAACCAAGAGGATAATACTCATGAGCGGCTATAAGAGTATTTATATCAAGCCCTTTTGCTCTTTTTACAGAAGAAAAATATTCGTCAATATCCCACAATCCCGTTCCGTATCTGCCTACTCCATAAAGTTGGAATGAGTCAAAGGTAAGAAGCGTATTTGTCCTTGTATCAAACAGTCCCAGACTGTCTTTAGAGTGACCTTTGAAATTAAATACCTTTATACAATCAAAAAATTCTTCCCCGTCATCGGGAATTATACAGTGGTCAAATCCTTTATTTGCCGCATAATCCTTATCAAAAAGTATTACCTTTATTTCAGGATAAATCTCCTTTAAGTGCTTATATCCCCCTGCATGGTCGCCGTGATTATGTGACAGAATCACATACTTGAGATTACCGCCCATATCTTCTATTGCAGGTATGATATAATCCATCACATCACTTTTTGTAGTGGCAGTGTCTGCAAGGATAAGAAAATCATCCTTCTTTATAATAAAAACACTCGTATAAATATTGTCAAAGGGGACTTTTATACGATATATATTTTCTGTGAGTTTTTCCGCAATGTTCATAACTTTCTCCTATATTCCCACTATTTCCTTTTTTTCTGCAAAAATTTCATCATAATCAAGTTTTTTTGCCTTTATGGAAAGCACATCTTCTACAGATGATACAACTGCATCCGTAAGTAACTTAGTACCGTTTTTTGTATACAGATGTGTAAGATCAGAATAGTATTCAACAGGCATATCCGCCACAAGAGGATACAAGTCATCAACTGAATGTCCGTATTTTGCAACTGTTTCGCAGGCAACTCTGTTGTACTCCTCCACATCCTTATTATATCTTTTAAGATCACCGAAAAGATGCTCCTGAACGGGAGTGGATGTAGCAAATATAAACTTTGCATTGGGGAAATAATGAGGCATACATTCACATATTCTCTCTATATAATCCCCATATACCTTTATATCTGTATGGGGCTTTCCGTCAATCATACGAAGGCAATCCCAGAGCCCTGCATTCCAGTGCACAAGGTCTACATCATCACCAATATTCAAAGCGGATGCCCATATATTAAGATATCTCAAAACATATGAAGCAAAACGGCAATTCTCATTAGGATATACAACCTCTGCCGAGTCCTCAAATGCCATCTTCACATATTTGTCATAGCCAACTCTTATAGAATCGCCAATAAGAAGTATTTTTTTCATTTATATCATCTCCTGCAATAATTATAAAATCACTATGTCACAATGTCAATGCATAAATCGTTCCGATTTTACGAAAACAAATCAGATATTACTCATATATACTCAATTAACAAATCTCTCATTTTTTTCATATATTATATGGGAGGTGAAATACTATGACAAAAAACTGTTGTGTAAGACTCTGTAGTGCACTTGGAATATTTTTCAGTGTAATTGTAGCAATTATAGGCGGGTTTCTCACCTTTAATGCTACAATAACCGTAACTCCCGCATTTTTGTGGGTACTCTTAGGTATAGCAGTTGTATATCAGGCGGTAATTCTGTTAAAAACAGGTTGCACAAATACAAACCATTGTATCTGTTCAAATCTTACTGTTGTGTTTACCGGTATACTCGGAACTATCTTCACATCACTTATACTTCTCGGCATCACCTTTGCCGCAACAAGCGTACTTGGTGCAATAATAACAGGATTGCTTCTGGGATTCTTTACCCTTCTGATAACATCTGTTATATGTCTTATTAAGTGTATCGCAAACTGTGACTGACCAGGAGATGTAAAAAGAACTCCGGAGCGTAAAAAATATGGAATATAATGTAGCATATCCTTTCACTACGAACAAATATTCGCCTTCGTAGTATAGACATACAACTTTGGCTCTATTTGTTCGTTCCGGAGTCTTTTTCCTATCTCCTCCAGCACAATGATGTAAAAATAACTCCGGAGTACGAAAGAATACGGTAATGTCTTATTCATTTATATTTCAAAAAAGGAGATGTGAATACCTTCACATCTCCTGAAAAATCTGAATTTTTATCTGTTGAGTATAAGTTTTGTAAGTTCTACAGGATCAACAATCTTGTCGCCTTTGTATACTCTCATATTACCTGAAGCAATTTCATCAATGAGAATAACTTCGCCATTGTTGTAACCGAATTCAAACTTGATATCCCAAAGGTCAAGACCGATAGTCTTAAGGTCATCAGCAACAATCTTTGTGATTTTGAGTGTCTGTTCCTTCATACTTTCAAACATTTCAGGAGTCATAACACCAAGTGCTGCAAGACCTTCGCCTGTAACGAGAGGATCGCCGAGAGCGTCATTCTTGAATGTACATTCTACATAACCGCCTTCAAGAACTGTACCGTCTTCGATATATTCACCGTATCTTCTGATGAAACTTCCTGTAGCAACAAGTCTGCAGATAACTTCCAGACCGTGACCAAATACTGTGGCAGGAAGAACTTCCATTGTAGCATCATCAACATTTGCTGACACATAGTGAGTCTTGATACCTGCTTCTTTGAGCATATCAAAATAATATACACTTGTTCTCAAGTTTGCCTTACCGATACCTTCGATTGTAAGTCCTACAGAGTTTTCACCCGGATCAAATACACCGTCTTTACCTGTGCAATCGTCCTTGAACTTAAGCATTACATTGCCATTGTCAAGACCGAATACGTCTTTAGTTTTTCCTTCATAAATTTTCTTCATTATAATCTACTCCTTCTTAGGTAGTTTTTTAACACTGATAATATACCATATTCTCGGATAAATTTCAATATTTTATTTATCAAACTACAAAAAAATATAGTTTTAATACGAAAAATCAAAAAAATTTTAAAAAATTTTAAAAAAACTCTTTACAAATCAAAAAATATGTAGTATACTAATCAAGTCGTCGGAAAACGACAACAATTAAATAACTTGCGGGAGTGCTGGAATAGGCAGACAGGCACGTTTGAGGGGCGTGTGTCAACCGACGTATGGGTTCAAGTCCCATTTCCCGCACCAACGAAAAAGGATATTCGATAAGGATATCCTTTTTTCGTTGGTCGAATAATTGAAAGGGAATTGAACCCTAAGAGGGTTTTGGCGTTAAGAAAACGATTGATAATCGTTTTTAGCCAAAAGGTGTGAAGTCCGGTACCGAAGCCGCAGGCTTGGGTGGACA
>JAZSJF010000422.1:0-6216 GCA_045534195.1 Clostridia bacterium
GGCCTCCGACTTTTTGCATATTGACAATTGTATTGTCTGCAGTGGCAGGCGCTGTAATGATATTTGTCGATACATCTTTTAACAGAATACTTTATACATCTAAACTTTATGGGCTTGCGATAAAGTTTTTGTCAAAAAAAGAGTTGGACAACACATTTTGCGATAAAGATGTTTCTGAGTTACCCTTGATAACATATATATGTACATCAGTTGTGGCTATATTGTGCGGCGTTCTTTCTTACTTTATATCACCTGTCATTATTTTAGGCGGTATTATCGCTTTTATAGGTGTTATATTATTTATAAGGGATTTTCGTATAGGGACATATGCAACTATTCTGTTGTTTCCGTTTTTGCCTACAATGATAATAGTTGGGATGTTACTTCTCAGTCTTATATCTCTTGTTATCAGATGTATGTATGACAGAGAATTTAAACCTGCAAAAACAGGAATTGATATATATATTATCCTGTTTTCTGTTATAATTGCCATAAGCGGTATAACAAGTTTTGACAGAGCAACAAGTATAAATATTGCCCTTGTTTACATTGTCTTTATCCTTTCATATTTCCTTTTCACAAACACACTTTCTGACAAAAGCAGTTTGTATACCGCTTTTTCTATGCTGATTACATCAGGAATAATAGTTTCTCTCTATGGGATATATCAGTATGTTTTCGGATTCAGTGAGGGAAGTGTATGGATAGATACCGGAATGTTTTCTGAAATAGAAACAAGAGTTGTTTCTACATTTGAAAATCCTAATGTGCTTGGGGAATATCTCATTATACTTATTCCTCTTTCGATTGCTTATTTCTTTGAATCAGGCAGTATCAAAGAAAAATGGGCATCAGTATTTGCTGCCGCAATTCTTGTATTGTGTATGGTATTCACATTCTCAAGAGGTTGTTGGATAGGACTTATCGTTTCGCTTGGTGTTATGAGCCTTTTTTATGACAGAAGATTTGTCTGGGCGGGAATTATTCTTTTACTGTTTTCGCCATTATATCTTCCGGAATCCATTATACAGAGATTCTTATCAGTCGGTAATACATCTGATACCTCCACATCATACAGAGTATATATATGGTTCGGTACTATAGATATGCTCAAAGATTACTGGCTTACAGGTATCGGACTTGGAGAGGGTGCGTTCAATGTTATCTATCCGCATTATTCATATTCTGCAATCATAGCGCCTCATTCACACAATCTTTATCTGCAGATAATGGTGGAAAACGGTATAGTGGGATTTATTCTCTTCGCAATAATGATTATTGCTTTTTACAAAAATTCAATATATGCTCTTACAAAGACAAAAAGAAGTTTTCTAAAAGTTTCATTGCTTGGGCTTGTAGCGGCAATAACAGGTTATCTTATTCAGGGGCTTTTTGATAATGTATGGTATAATTACAGAGTGTTTATGTTTTTCTTTATGACATTGGCAATCACTATAAAATGTTCTCATATTGCTATGATAAATGAGCCGAAGAGTAGGGGGGAATCTGATGATTAATGCAGTTAACATAATCAGTGATAAGAATATAGGCGGTGCAGGAAAATGCATTCTTACATTTCTTAAATACTATTCAAAGGATAAAATTAATCTTACAATTATCCTCCCGAAAGAAAGCTTGCTTATTCCCAAGATAAATGAACTGGGAGGAACATACATCGAAATTGACGGTCTTGCCGATAAATCTCTTGATTTTGGATGTATAGATAAACTAAGACGCATTTTCAAGAAGTTGAAGCCTGATATAATTCATACTCACGCTGCAATGAGTGCAAAAATCGCAGGCAAACTTTATGGTAAAGCGCGAATTATATACACAAGACACAGTGTGTTTGAACCGTCTCCCGTAATTTCAAAGGGAGTGGGAAAGTTAATAAACGGTTTTGTAAATAATTTCTTGTCTGACAGAATTATAGCCGTTGCTGAGGCGGCAAAAAAGAATCTTACCGATACGGGAATTGATTCTAAAAAAATAACTGTGATAAAAAACGGTGTAGAACCTATCGAAAGGCTGACAGAAAAAGAAATAACAGAGCGAAGAAATATGTACGGAGTTTCTGATGATGTATTTCTGATGGGTATTGCAGCCAGACTTACAGAGGTTAAAGGACATATTTTAATTCTTGAGGCATTAAAAAAACTTAAGGATGATAGTTTCAATACAAAACTTATTATCGCCGGCACCGGTGAATTCGAAGCAAATATACGGAAAAAAATCAAAGAATTGCACCTTGAAGATGATGTTATTATGGCAGGTTTTGTAGATGATATAGCAGGATTTATGAATATCATTGACCTTAATTTAAATGCATCCTTCGGAACAGAAGCAACAAGTCTTTCACTTCTGGAAGGTATGAGCATCGGTCTTCCATGTGTTGTAAGCGATTTCGGAGGTAATCCCGGTGTTGTTTATGACGGAGAAAACGGATTTCTTTTTGAAAGCAAAAACTCACATATGATGTACGAAAAAATCAAAGCAATTATTTCGGATAGTGCTTTGCTTTCAAATATGAAATCAAATGCTGAAAGAATTTTTGAAAATGAATTCAAAGCAGAAATAATGACCGAAAAAATTGAAAATGTATACTTTGATACACTGGAGGTAAGCAAAAAATGAAAAAATTCAAAATAGGTATTCTTGATATTATAATTGTTTTATTTCTGATTGGCGCGATTGTTTTTGCCGTTAATTATTTCAAAACAAGTTCAGAAGCCGTTACAACAATCTCTGATATTATATATAAAGTAGAATTAAAGAGCATTCCTACCGAAAACACCAACCTTTATAAAGTCGGTGACGAACTTACAGACAGTATAAAGGGCGGATATCTCGGCAAAGTAATAAATGTAGAAGTATCTGATAATTCGGAAATCAGAGAAGATACCATCAACGATAAGTTTATTAAAGCATCTTTTGATAATAAAAAAGATGTGGTACTGACAATAAAAGGAACTCCCACAGTTTTTGATGACAAGGATATAAAATTCGCAACCGTAAACATTAAAGTCGGTGAAATAGTCTACATCAAAACCGCAAATTATGCGTCATACGGATACATTATCGATATGGAAGTTGCAGATAAAGGAGGTAATAAATAATGATAGATAACAACGGTAAATTATTTGGAAAAATCAATATTCTTGACTTATTTGTTATAGTGATTATTGTAGCAGCGTTACTTCTTGGAATTATCAAATTTTCGTCTTCAATGCATTCAGACTATATCTCAGGAAATGACACAAGTATTTCTACTTTCAAAGTCAAAGCCATAAGAATAGGATCTGTAAATGCATTTAATGTAGGGGACATAATTTATGACAGACAGACAAATGAATCTGTTGGTGTGATCAAAAAGATCAGACATGAACAGGCTTATGAATATATCAATCTCGCAGACGGTACAATCAGTGAACCAAGAGAAATACATGATAAATACGATGTTTATATCGAAATGGAATGTCCGGGAAAGATTTCCTCAAAAGGATTTTTCCTTAACGGAAACAAACAGGTGACAAATATGTCAACATTGGGTATATATACAAAATTTATAAATTGTTCTGCTCAGATTTACAAAATAGGACAATAAACCGGAGTTGTTTTATATGTTAAAAAAAATAACAGGAATTATCGTTTCAATATGTTTGATATGCATTATTTTAGCATCTGATGTTTATGCAAACAAAGTTGACGGATATTTCAAAGATGATAATAAATTTGTTGTACTTGCTACAATTATCGACGCCACTGATACCACTTATACTATTTCCTGCGGACATGTATTATCTTCACCTGAGTATTCAACACTTGCAGAAACTATTACTGTCAATAAATTCCGATATGCATATGATTCTGAGCAGGCGGATAACTATAACACACCTCATATTGGCGACAATATAATCATTTCGTTTAAATACAACGGATATTCATACGAAATTCTAAATGGTGTATATATGGTCAGTACGGTAACTTATTCATCTGCGTTTGTATTTATTCCTAAAGAACTTACAAAAAAAGATGAGATACTCGGATTGTCTGCTCTTGCTTACTACATAAGGTCCAATGGTGAATGTGTAGACTATATATATACCGAAAACACAGTCAAAAACAAAGAAGGATTTGAAATAAATGCTTCTCAATACCTCAGAACAATAGAAACAGATAATGCTACCGGAAGAAAAGAAGAAACCGCAAACGGCTTTTCAGCATTTCTTAACACTAACAAATGGATAACCGGAACATTTATTATTATATTCGGGATGATTCTCGGACTTGTCGCGTTGATTATAATAAATAAGAAAGTAATCAGGTGATTGATATGGATTTAAGAGAGAAATTTTCTGAGCGTAATATAATTTTTTCGGGAAAAGTGTTTGATGTGTACGATGAAACCGTTATTTTACCCGATGGTAAACCGGCAAAAAGGGAAATTGTTAAGCATTACGGCGGTGTTTGTGTTATTCCGTTGGATGGCGACAGTGTATATATGGTCAGACAGTACAGAAGAGGTGTTGATGACATCTGTCTTGAATTTCCTGCCGGTAAACTTGAAAAAAACGAAAACCATTATGAAGCGGGGCTTCGTGAATTAAAAGAGGAAATAGGAGCCACTGCAGAAAAATACGAGTATATAGGCAAAATATATCCGACACCTGCTTATTGTTCCGAAATAATTCATATGTACCTTGCAGACAAATTGACAATTGGTGAACAAAACACTGACGAAGATGAATTTCTTGATGTTGAAAGAGTTAAAGTAAGTGAATTAATACATATGGTAAATAAGGGACAGATTAATGATGCAAAAACTATCATAGGAGCATATAGAATAGCAGAATATATGAAACGAAACCGATAAATAGAAAAGACAGTTTTAGTTTACATAATATAATTATTGTTAACAATTAAGATGCAACAACATATGTAAATAGGGGAGTGAACTGAAATTTCATTTACTTATCATCATTTGAATCAAGATTTATGTTTGCAAGAGGATTGTTTTCTGCAGCACTTATAAGTCCTTCGTTTCTTACATGTGTATATAACTGAGTTGTAGACAAACTTGCATGGCCGAGAAGTTCCTGAAGTGTACGGATATCAACATTTCCTTCGCGATACATTATTGTAGCAGCAGTGTGTCTGAGTTTGTGAGGTGTGTATTTTTCCGGATCAATATTCGCTTTGATAAAATACTTTTTAGCAAGTAATTCAACCATTCTGTTGGATATACGCCTTAATTTTCTGCTCAGAAACAATGCATCTTTGTCTTTTTGCAATACACCATCCATTGGTCTTATTTCGAGATATTCTTTAATGGTATTTATGCAAAGATCATTCAGATATACAATTCGCTCTTTATTACCCTTACCAACAACCCTTAATGAACGTTTTGCGAAATTAATATCGCTTATATTAATATTGACAAGTTCAGACAATCGAAGACCGCAGGTGAGGAACAGAAGAAAAATACACAAATCTCTTTTTTGATATTCTCCGTCAATTGCTTTTAATAAATCAATACTTTGTTCAACGGAAAGATATTTCGGAAGTCTTTTTTTGATTTTTGGTGTTTCAAGATTAGCCGCAGGATCTTCACTTATTGATTTATCCTTGATATACAGATATTTAAAAAACGATTTAAGACTTGCTACTTTTCGTGCTCTGTAACAATCATTTGATGAATGTTCATTATTTATAAATGCAATGAATGCATACAGGTCACTCAGTGTGATTTTTTTAATTAAATCGAAATCAAAATCTTTAACTGATATTTGTGAAAAATCTTCGTTTAAATTTTCCTGATATACAAGAATATAGCGCAAGAACATTCTTAAGTCATAAAAATATTCTCTGATAGTGTTTTCTGATTTTCCTTTAATAACAGACATATAAATAAGATAGTCTTTAAGAAACTGCGGACATTCAGCATAAATACTGTTTAATTGCCTCATTTTTCACTCTCTCCCATTTCGCAAAATTTTAATTTTGCGAAATAATATATATTCTTCAAAAAGTATCCTGAGTTGTATCCCCTTTGACCGGATGAGGTATTATCAAAGGAAAGTAAGCAACTGAATACATACAAACAAAATTACAAGAAGTTTAAAAAAGTTCTTTTCTACCTGAATTTCCTTTTGGTTAAGTGTTGGAAGTTTGTATTTGTTTGTTTTGTGCATTTTTCCAATCAACCACAACCCTACT
>JAZSJF010000365.1:0-10979 GCA_045534195.1 Clostridia bacterium
GGAAGCAACGGTGGAAGCAACGGTGGAAGCAACGGTGGAAACAACGGCGGTGATGTTGGTGAAAACGGAGCTGACAAGGCAAAGGAAGTAAACGGGATATATTATACTATAGTTGATAATGCACTTTACTTAAGCGGAGGGGGAACTGTGGATATAAAAACAATAAATTCCTTTCCAAAAGAAGATTTTGACAAAGTAGTATTTGAATCAGGATGCATAGATATTCCGGATGATGCTTTTTCAGGGTTTTCTAATATAAAATCCGTAGAACTCAGAAACTATGTTCAAAAAATAGGTGTAAGAGCATTTAAAGGCTGTGGCTTTGATAATATTGCAATAGGTAAAAGCGTTACGGAAATAGGTGAGGATGCTTTTGCAGATTGTGCGATTTCGATGGTGTTTCTTAACAACCCCATGATACGGGCAAATCTTAACCGGAGAACCGATTTTGGAAGATTGTTTGAGTTTGCTTCGATAATAGCGGTATTTTACAGTTCGTCACAGGTTCCCGATGATGACTTTACTTTGGATGAGTCAGGTTGGGGTGAGTACTTAAAAAATAACCAAGAGTATTCCAAAATTCAAGCGCTTGGTTCAAGCGGGCACTCAGTGGCAAAGCGTAATTACAACTTGTGGGCAAATGCGGTCAGACCGGGATTTTACCATTTTTGCTATACAACCGGATTGGAACCAAATGGTGATGGCAAGGTAATAAAGGAATATAACGGCGAAACAAATACATTTACATATAGTGAATGAATTACTGAACAAAATGAGCAGGAGTGATATTATGCTGTGCAAGAACTGTAAAAATGAGATCAGAGACGGTTCTGAATTTTGCAAACATTGTGGACAGAAAGTGGAAAAAGAAGAGGGATTTTCGTTTTGCACATCGTGTGGAAAACAAATAAAAAGCAATTCTTTGTTTTGCAAACATTGCGGTGCTTCTGTCGGTAATGCGGAGAAAGTAATCGAAAGCAATAGCAAATATAATAAAAGAAATCTTGTAATGAAAGTCATTGCCATAGCGGTTGTTGTGGTTGTGGGTTTCGCGCTGTTTCCGCGTGATGAGGAAAAGAGAGACAAACAAACCGGAGAATATACAAACCCCAAAACAGGTGACAAGGGAGAAACTCTGATTAATCCCGGACTTCAAGGAGTGTCAGAAAACGATAATTGTTTTGTTTGTGGCGGAGATGGAAAAAAGGACTGCACTTCATGTGACGGTGGCTACTATGTTGAATACGAAAGCGGAACATATCTTGGATATGGTCCTACAACAAGAGAGGTAAGAAAAAAATGTAATGTATGTAGAGGTAGCGGTGAAGTGAAATGTTATCATTAAAGGTTTTGTAGGTGCATGTTGACAGCAGGGACTGTAAATTAATTCAGCAGGATTGATGAGTCCTGACTTTTTTGTAACAAAACTTGTATAACTTTTATTACAAAAGTGTGGCTCTCCTATTATAAAACTGTGGAAGTCCGATAATACACTACACACAAAAATTTGAAAAAGAAATGAGATTTCCGTCATGATTTCATTCATTTCCTTCATCATTACCTTCAAATACACACTTATTTCCTTCAAAACTTCAAAAATAAAGAAAAATGTTGTCCCATATTGACATCACTCATGTCGGGTTCACCGATAATTCAGAACGGAAAACTAATCGGTGCGGTAACACATGTGTTTGTGAATAACCCAACGAGGGGTTATGGGATATTCATCGAGAATATGCTCTCGGAAGCAGAGAAAATTGAATAAAATCGACAAATCTGTTATAGTAATAAGGACCTCCGTTGTGATATAATAAAATCATAATGGAGGTTCTTATTTATGAATAAAAAAGGTAATTATTCACTTGCAACTTTTTTAGCAGAACATATTGAAAAAGAAAATATAATTTCAGAACTTTTCAAACTTTTTAATGTTGATTGTATTACTCGGTGTCAGTTTAATCCGTCTGTGTTAGATAATCTTATAAAAGAGTTTAATGAAAATGAAGATATTGACGTATCAGTTTTAGAAACCATAATTACATTCATAAAAAGCGAGCATAAGGATTCAAAAAATAGGGAAAAAGAACTGCTTCAAACCATAAAAGCATACATCGATGAGACTTTTACTCAGGATATCAGCATTGAACGAATCGCAGATGATTTGTACATCAGCTACTATTATATGTGTCACATATTTAAGGATAATTTCGACATATCAATCAATACCTACCGAATTCAAAAAAGGCTTGAAAAAGCGATAAGACTTCTTGCAGAAAGCAACAGTAAAATTGCCGACATTGCGATTTTATGCGGTTATAACAACATAAGCTATTTTACCGAAACATTTTCAAAATATGTTGGGGTTTCGCCGACAGCTTTCAAAGAACAGAATAAAAATATACATATTCATCAGTTTTACGATTACAAAGACATGCTTTTGGCTATGAAAATAGAAAGTGTAAATTTCTTAAGCAAAAACATTAGAGAGGTAAAGCAAGATATTCAATCTATACCGGTTTGTGTTCCTGATAACAGGTTTAAATTTTTGCACGAAGCGGCAATTATTGAATATAATAATGTCCTGTTTGCTTCGTGGTATCATTGTCCGGAAAAGGAACTTGAAGGCTATACACCAATTTGCGGTAAGCGTTCTTTCGATGACGGTAAAACATGGTCGGACTTGGAATTTATCTGTAAAGGCAAAAATGAGAAGATTATGTATTGCCCTCCTGTTTATGGAATCTGTGATGGCAAATTATATATGTTGGTTAACCAAATGGTTGCACCCGATCATATACATTCTCTTGATTTGTACACGCTTAATACCGAAACTGATAAATTTGACCTGTTGTGGTCAAAACCTGTTCCGTTCAAACTTAACACAAATGTTGTGACTTTGCCAAACGGAAAACTTATGCTTCCGGGAAGAGTTGGAGAATTGGATGGATTTCCAAATACACCGGCAGTATTGATTTCAGATTCCGGAAAAATCGATACAGAATGGCGTCTTGTAAAAATTGCAAGCAACGGAACTCTGCCTGACGGCACAGAATTTGTTCACCCCGAAATTTCTGTTATATGTGCCGAAGATAAATTATATATGTTCAACAGAAACGACCGGAGAAGGGTACCCCTGGTATATATTTCAAAAGACTGCGGAGAAACATGGAGTGATGCAATAACTTATGATATTCCGTGCATTCCTTCAAAAATATACTGTGGCAGTCTTTCAGACGGACGTCATTATCTGATATGTAATACTGAAAAACTCAACCGCAACAAACTTGAAGTATATTTTACCAATGATGAAAGTGTTGAATTTACAAAGAAGTTAACGCTTTTTGATACTGATGAAGATATGTGGGGAGGGATGCATTATCCCGCTGCCTACGAGTATAACGGATACCTATATGTAATTGCAACAAAAGGATATGAAAACGGTGCCCGCGGTGCGGAGTTATTCAAAATTAGTCTGGAAGAAATATAGTATATATCAAAAGGAGAATGAGAAATGAAAAGGACTTTATCATTGCTTATGGTTGTTATGATGATTGCATCTTTGCTTGTTGCACCTGCACTTGCAGATGATGGCATCAAGGTTACAATCAACGGCGTAGAGCAAAAATATGATGTGATGCCTGTCATTATAAATGGTAGAACACTTGTTCCTATGCGCGGTATCTACGAAGCTTTGGGTGCAGAAATTACATGGGTCGATGCAACCAAAACTGTTGTAGGTGCAAGAGACAACAAGCACATCAAATTAAGAATTAATTCCGATGCAGTTTATGTAGATGGTGTAGAGCAGGAAAAGAAGCTTGATGTACCTGCACAGATTATCAATTCTCGTACAATGGTTCCCGTTCGTTTCATTGCAGAAAGTTTCGGCGAAACTGTTAACTGGAATGCTGATACAAAAACTGTAGAAATTATATCAGATTATCTTAAGGAAGTGGCAGTATCGGACAAACTTGCCACACTTCCTTCAAGATTTCATCGTCCTATTCCAAGAGAGTTTACCAAATCATCAGAACTGGGAGACTGGATTTACTTTGACGGCGGTGCAGATGCTGTTACAAACAATGATGACCTTTCACTCTATGGTACAGCAACTGAAATTATGACATATGATGAATTTCTTACAGTTGGCGGCCTTGACAAAGACAAAAAAGAAAAAACAGACTATGGTTATAAAGAAATTATTGACATCAATAAGGCGGGAATCAAGTCTGCAAAGGCGTTAAGAGTAGTAACAAAAAAAGTTCCTCCGCAGAAAAACCTTCACGTACTTCTTTACGGTGAAATACTTGAAGGAAGATTCAAAGATGGTGACAATGTTCTTCTTACCTTTAAGGCAAGACTAACCGAAGACGGAGAGGTTAAAGGCAGAGGTGCAGAGCCTACAGGTGTTATTTGGGCATCATTGCAGAATCCTGTAGATTACAAAAAGACCATCTGGGAGGAAGTCACAGTTACAAATGATTGGCAGACAATGTATATTCCTGCAGTAATGATAGACGGATATGACGATTTTGCAATCCGTTTCGGTTATTGTACAGCGCCCCAGACAATAGAAATTGCAGACTTTAAACTCCTTAACTATGGTCAGGAACTTCCGAGAGATTTCCTCCTTCCCACATACGTTGGTGATGATGTTGAACTTAAGCAGCTTGAAGCCGGTGCTGAGTGGAGAAAAGAGGCAGAAAAAACAATTGAACAGATAAGAAAAGGCGACTTTAAGGTTGTAGTTAAAGATAATAACGGAAATGTTATTCCGAATGCAGAAGTAACCTTTGATATGTACGAATCAGAGTTTCCTTTTGGTTCAGTATATCAGTTGAATTATATGGATGCCGATCAGTACAATGAAGCATTCTCGAAATACTTCAACGGTACTGTAATGGAATCTTGTATGAAATGGGGCACCTTTGAGCTTGACGGAGACAAAAGCAAAGCAAGAAGTGCCATGACAAAAGCAAAATCTCTTGGTGCCCTCTACTTAAGAGACCACGCAATGATTTATGACAGACATATGCATCCATCCACACAGCGTCTTATTCCTGACGATGTTATGAAAGCAATAGTTGTAGGAAATGTTGAATATGTAGACGAAAGAACAAAGGATTGGATTTACAGAATTTCTGATCTTTTCGCAGGAGAATTTCACGAGATTGACGTTACAAATGAGATTTCTGTGGCAGATACGATGGACAAAGTATATAAGGATAAACAGGGGAATGATGTTTTCAGCTATGGCGGAAGCTTCTATAACACATTAGGACCTGAATATTATAACAAAATATTTAAATGGGTAAAGGAAACAAACCCCGATTCAAAGCTTTGCTTTACCGATACAGTAACTCTTATTGATCCATTAAGGAGAAAATTTGAAGTATATCCCATACTTGAAAGCTTAAAGAAAAATGAGTATACCTATGAGGCAATTGGTATACACGGTCACGGTGGAACAGCATATGTATCTCCTACTGCAAATGATGATATGATAAACGATTTCAAAAACGATTTTGGCGCAAAAAGTATGCTTACAGAGTATGGAATGAATTCCGGTGACGAAATCTACGATGCAAATTATACAAGAGACATATTCATTTCTTCTCTTGCAAACGAAAACCTTGAAGGTATATATCTTTGGGGATTTAAGACACATGATGCAGACAGCACAGGCCTTAACAGCAAATGCTTTATGACACACGACTATAAACTTAAGCCTGCAGGGGAAATGATGATAGACATTATGTATAACAAAATGTACACTCATGATGCAAAGGCTATAACAGATGCAAATGGCGAAGCCAAAATCCGCGGGTTCTACGGAAACTATGATGTTACTGTGAATGCCAACGGGAAGTCAAAGAAACTTATGGCGGCATTCCACAAAGGATACGAAAACTTACTTGAAGTAAATATCGACGACACAATGTATGCTTCTATAAAGAGTGAAAAGACTGTAAAAGAAGATGAAGTAAAAAATACAGATGCCGAGGTGTTTGTATCTGTTACAACTCCACAGATTAAGGAAGAAGTAAAGACAGAAGAAAAGAAAGAAGAAATTAACGAAGCGGTCAAAGATACAAATCTTCCTGCAAACGGCAAGGTCATTCTCACCCAGGACATTATAAATGAAAGAATAGGCAAAGCGGATTATATAAAGAAAACTGCCGATGGCGGTATCCATGTTATAATAACTGAGGTGCCATCCAATCAGATGACAAAGTGTCTGCAGTTTACCATAAATGACATTAAAGGAAAAATTGCACCCGGAGATGTATGTATTTTCTCCTACAAGGCACGCCTCGTATCAGGTGGAGAAAACGGTATCGGTTTTATGATACCTTATGTACAGACAGGTGCAGACAGCAAGCATAAGAAGCCCGTATTCAAAAGTGCAAATTTTACCAATGAATGGACCACCTGCTATATTCCTTTCTGCGGAATTGAAAGCCTTGAAGCAGGCGGAATGAGGTTTGGTGGTATGGTTCAGGAAATAGAGATAAAAGATTTTCAACTTATAAACTACGGAAACAGTGTAAAGATTGAAGATCTGCCATCAACACTTAAATAATATAAAAAACTATGCCATTGGGGACGGTCCGAGAACACTGAAAAGTAACTATTTTTAGTAATTGTGCAATATTTATAAAAAGGAGGAAACATTATCATGGAAATGCCCATGAAGTGGATATGGTTACCTAAATCGCAATATCCGAAAAATCAAACAACGGTATATAGTGGATTTAATAATAAAACCAATGGCAATTATACAGTTGCAGAATTTAAAAAAACATACACTTTCAGCAAAAAAGTTTCTTCTATGAAACTTATCTTCAGCGGTGATACAGAGTTTCAGTTGTTTTGTAATGAAAAGCCGGTTGCGACCGGTCCTGCTCACTCTGGTGGAGATTTTATAGGAAACGATGCTCCTCGTCCTGATTTTTATGCAATGAAAGCAGAAGTTTTCTTGAATACCGATACAGTATGTTTTTTTGCAAGAGTTAAGATGATGCCTGTAAGGATTTATGAGTATTCAAAAGGATGCGGAGGGTTTATGCTTTCTGCACTTATAACCTTTGAGGATGGAACAAAAACTATTGTAAATACTGATTCCTCATGGGAAGCAAGAAAAAATGATGCATATGTATCACCGCGTGAATACGATACAAGACTTTTTTCTTCCAAATATACATATGCAGAGGAAATTGATGATATATGGCACGTAGAAATTGCACCAATTTCTGTTCGAACGGAAGAAACAATAATTCCAATGGGTGAAAACAAAATTGTACTTAAACCTCATGAAGAAAAAGAGGTTGTTTTGGAGTATGATAAAATTTATGCAGGATTTATACATCTGTGCGTTGAAACGAATGGCGATTTGTATGCTGAGGTTTTTGCCAGAGAACTAGAGGAAAATATTGATAAGGAGAAATTCATATTCTCATGCAATGATGAATACAGAGGTTTTATTTTGCATAGTGTAGGCAGTTTTTTGATTAGGTTAAAAAATGATTCTGACTCAGAATCTGTGTTTACAATAAATCTTATTTCAACATTTTATCCAATTGAAAAAATTGCAGCTATTACAACCAATGATTGTGAAATGAATACTGTTCTTGATGTATGCAGACATACTCTTAAGTTTTGCCGACAGCTTCATCATCTTGATAGTCCAAGGCATTGTGAACCGCTTGCTTGCACGGGTGATTATTATATCGAAATGCTTATGACTTTATTTTCTTTTGGAGACATGGCTCTTTCGGAATTCGATGTTAGACGTACAGCTAAGTTGTTAAGGAACAATGACGGAAGAATGTTTCACACAACATATAGTCTTATATGGGTTAAAATGCTGTTCGATGTTTATATGTTTACCGGCAAAAAGGAATTGCTTTATGACTGCTATGATGCTCTGATACTGTTATTAAAGCGTTTTGAAAAATATATAGGAGATAACGGTCTTATTGAAAATCCGCCCGATTATATGTTTGTTGATTGGATATACATTGATGGAATTTCAATGCATCATCCACCAAAAGCATTAGGTCAGACATGTCTTAACATGTTTTATTATGGTGCATTAGATACAGCGGTTAAAATATCTAATGAACTTTCTGAAACACAGATGGCACAAGAATGGAGTATCGCCAAGGACAACCTTAAAAATTCAATTAACAGTTTGTTGTTTGATAGGAAATGTGGGTTGTATTTTGAAGGATTGACAACAAAAACATCAGAAGAATTAATTTATAAATATATGCCTCAAAATGTTGATAAAAGATATTACATGAAGCACTCAAATATTTTATCTGTATATTTTGGTGTATGTGAAAAACAAAATCAAGAATCAATCATAGATAAAATAATGAATGATGTTTGTCCAGGGAATATTCAGCCATATTTTGCTCATTTTCTGCTTGAGGCTGTTTGCAATGTCGGGTTAAGGGATAAATATACCTTGAAAATACTGGAAACATGGAAACGGCCTGTTCTTGAATGTGCTAAGGGGCTTGTGGAAGGATTTTTCAAACCGGAGCCTACATATAACTTTGATCATAGTCATGCATGGGGAGGGAGTCCGTTATATTCATTACCAAAAGCACTTTTAGGATTAGAAATTAACAAGCCGGGTTTGTCTGAAATAACATTGAATCCTTCTTTGCTCGGATTGGAAAAGGCGAAAGTTGAATTGCCGACACCATATGGATTACTTGTATGTGATTTGGCAAAAAACCAAGATGCTTTAATTACATATCCGGACGAACTGTGTGTTCATATTAAATAGTTTGAAAACACAGGGAAACACAGGGGACGATTCTGTATGTTGATTATGAACAGTTTGGGGACGGGGCAGTTTTTGTTACAAAAACTACCCCGTCCCTGACTTATTTCAAATAAAACGCTCACCTCTATAGTCTAAAGGTGAGCGTTCTGTATTTTGATGGGGTTATGCCCGTAAATTCTGAAAAACATCTGGAAAAATAATAAGGTGATGAAAATCCGCAACCTGCGGCTATTTCTCCGATGCTTTTTGATGAGTTTGTAAGTTCGTATTTTGCTTTGTTTATCCTTAAGTTCAGTATATAATCATTAGGATTCATACCCGTCTGTTTGTGAATGTTTCTTCGTATTTGTGATTCTGATATGAAGAATTTTTCGCAGAGTTTCTTAAGAGAGAGGGAAGGCTCACCGATGTTTTCGTATATATAATCAAGGATACTATCAGTTTGAGTTTTTTCTTTATTATTACCGCCAAATGCATCACAAAGCACAGAATATGCAAAGGATTTGATTTTAAAAATCGCATCTATGTATTGCTTTTTCCACGCGTCAACCGCTTCTGCAAATTTTATACAAAATGCATCATACTGATTTGATGTGTGCACAGATGCTCCCACTACATCACAAAATTCGCTGTCGGTATCACATACAAAATCCAATACATAAAAAGCCACCGTATCTGTTAACCTTTTTCCTGAATAGGGGATATTTCCCGGCAAAAACAAAAAATCGCCTTTTTTTGCAACAAGTTTTTTATCTTCAAATGTGTATTCGATTGCTCCTTCGTCAAAAAGGACAATTCCGTTGTACAGTCTTGTGTCAAAAAAGTCACGCTTCCAGTTGTCATTTCTACTATGATAAACATTGATTATCTTTTTGATATTTATATCCATATTCATACTATCACCATCATTATTATATGATTAAAAAATAAAAATGTCAATGACGGTTTTTTATATTTTTTTGATGTTTATTTGCATTTACAAAAACAAATATCTTATATATAATCTGCTATAGGAGGTGCTTTTTATGATAAATTTTGAAAATGACAGAAAGTTTATAGAAAAAGAATTTGAGATGGCGGTATTTGACAAAGATACAGGTCTTTCAGCAGAAGAACTAACAAACAGACTAAAAGAAATCCAGTCAGAAGATACCGATATACCAAGACAGATTTTGTGTGCAAATGCTTATGCATTTTTTCTTGATAATGTTCAGATTCAGATAAATGAACATACTCCCTTCTCGGTCAAATTCAATACAGGTGTAAACTATACAGGTTTTGCATCCATAGATATTTTTGACAGAGAAATATTCAGAAAGCAAAGGGAAAAAGCAGTAAAAGAAAAATTCCCTGTTGAATATGAAAAAATGACAGAGGACAAAGTGACAAATCTTGTGTGGACAGATTTCTGGCATACAGTTCCTGACTGGAACAATCTCTTGAAGCTGGGATTTTCAGGCATATTGAACAACGCCTTGAAATCAAAGGAAAACTTTGAAAAAAACGGAGAAAATACAAAGGAAATTATCTTTCTTGACTCTGTGATAATCTGTTATGAGGCTATATTAAGATTGATGAAAAGAGTCTATGATTATTCATTGGGATTTAATGTTCCCGAATTTTCCAAAGCAATCAACAATCTTATTAAAAGACCTCCCGAAACATTGTACGAAGTAATGCTTTTTTCGGTTTTGTTTTTGTATTTTGAAGAAACGGGATGCGAAAGGGCTAGAACACTTGGCGATATAGACAGATTGTATATTCCTTATTACAAAAAGGATATGGAGAACGGTATATCCTCCGATACACTTGATGACTTGTTCAGATATTTCTTTATGCATTTTACTGCTGCAAAGAGATTTGCAGAACAACCTTTTACCATCGGCGGTTGTGACAAATACGGAAAGGACAGATCAAATGAGCTTACGCTTCGCATTCTTGAAATATATGATGAGCTTGACATATATGACCCTAAAATTCATTTGAGATATCACAAAAATCTCGACAGACAAATACTTACAAAGGTTATGTCAATGATAAGAAGCGGAAACAGCAGTATCTGTATATTAAATGATGATGCAGTATTCGCAGGGTACAAAAAAATAGGCATACCGGAAGAAGATTCACAAAAGTATGTAGTGCTCGGTTGCTATGAACCTATAGTAATGGGACTTGAAGA
>JAZSJF010000311.1:0-4497 GCA_045534195.1 Clostridia bacterium
TCACCAACACCGCTTACGAAGTCCATACAGATATTTACGATACCCATTGTGGATATACCACCAAGAGCAGATGTGTTTTCTATAATGATGGTCTTCATTCCCATCTTTGCAGCTGCAACAGCGGCACCAACACCTGCCATACCACCGCCCACAACTACTACATCGTATTCGCCGTACAAAGGTATTTCTTTTTTGTCAAGTTTTACAAATTTTTCGTTTAATTCATAATTTTTCATTTTAAAAACTTTCCTTTCGTTTTATTTTCACTATCTTTTACGTTCGGGCGCTTTTTACATTCCTATAATGCGTATCTTTCTATTGCTCCCGGCTGACATGCATTATAGCATCTTCCGCAGCCGACACATTTTGATTCATCGATTTTTACCGATACATTTTCTACGATACTGATTGCTTTTACGGGACATTGCATAACACACATAAGACAAAGCTGACATCCACCCTCTACTTTGTATTTGTATTTCTGTGCCATTGCCTTCACCTCCATTTACCTTGAGTATATAACTTCCTTCCTCTCAAATCAATAAACTATAATGCACAAAATTTAAACAAAATTCCCAATAAAATATTGACATTTTTCTCTTTTAGCTATAAAATCACATTAACGAAAGGTGTGATTTTCTTGAAGATATGCCCGATTTCCGAATTGTCACAACAAAAATTCATACTATCAGATATAATCTCATTTAAGAAAAATCCTGAGTACAAAAATCTCTCTGTAAACAAACGAGGTGTAAACGGATTTCTCCTTGTGGAAGAGGGGAAGTGTATATACCGCTGGGAAGATAAGGAGGTCCATATGAAAAAAGGCTCTCTTATTTATCTCCCCTTTGCATCAACTCACACTCTCAAGGTGCTTTCAGATGAATTTTCTTTTCACAGAATAGACTTTTCTGTAAATACCCCCGATGGAGAATCAATAATATTTTCTGATCATCCGTTACTTATTACAGAAAAGGCTGACGAAAGCATTACAGACCTTGTGCACAGAATGTCACGACTTTTCCTTGACCATTCGGACAACTTTATGCTTACATCTACTCTTTATGCTCTGTTTGAAAGAGTATTAAAGGTCACAAACGGAAAAAAGCCTACCGGTATTCAGGGGGTTATCAATTATATAGAAAGAAATTTTGCAGAAGAAATCGACTGCAAAAAGCTTGTGGAAATATCATTTATGAGCAAATCAAAAATGTATAGGGAGTTTAAGGCACAAACAGGGCTTACACCTATTGAATACAAAAACAACATACGGATCGAAAGAGCAAAAATAATGCTTGAAAGTAATTCCTATACAGTAGACGAAATATCTGACACTCTTGGCTTTGAGTATCCCTGCTACTTCACCAGAATTTTTACAAAAGAAGTGGGCAAAAGCCCCACTTCTTATAAAAAAAGTATATAAAAATTACCCCATCAGGGACCGTCCCCGATGGGGTAATTTTGCATTTGTTATTCTATATCTTCAAAGACCATACCGTCCCTTCCGTCGGGATTTTCGGTAATAATATTCACATTATGAACATTTAAATTCTTTATATGTCTGAAAAAGATTCCGCTGGAAGGAAGAACTTTTCCGAAGCCGTTGCTTTCGGGATAGTTTTTTTCGTTTTCGGGAGGAATAATGTTTCTTGCAGATTCATCTTCTCCGCCGGGAACAGTAATTGTGATATTTGAAAGGGTGATGTTTTCTATTTTTTTGTCCTTATGACCTGTCACAGATGAAGAAACCACTTCCGTCACACACATTCTTTCTCCCTCCCATTTGGTTGTAGCCCTGGGAGCAAGCCAGGGTTCATCATAGGGACCTGTGCACACAACATTGTTTATTATTACATTTCTGAGGCTTCCCACATCTGCACCCTCCGGCGCCTTTCTTCTGTCTGACAATATTACATAAATGGGTGTGCCTACATTTTTCATAGAAATATTATTTACCGTCACACCGTCAAGTTCTCCGCCGTCTGTAATCTCAAGGGCAATTCCTGCCAGAAATGTGTTGTACAGAGAACAGTTGGATATAGAGATATTTTTGTATCCGCCGACAGATTCCGTGCCCAGTTTTATACCGTTGCATCGGGATGTTACAACACAGTTTGTCACAACCACATTTTCGCATATCATCTTTTTGTTGAGAGCATAAGAACTCTTGAGAACAATAGCATCGTCACCGCTTCTGATATTACAGTCGGATATAATAACATTTCTGCAACAGTCAGGGCTTATGGCATCTATATTTGTATCAATGGAAAGCCCCCTTACCTTCACATCTTCACAACCAAGGAAATAACAGGCAATATCTGTACAGTGCTCCAGTGTAAGTTCGGTCACGGTCACACGATTACAACATCTGAAAGCAAATATCTTTGCACATCTTAGCATACACCATTCTGTTGCTCCGGGAGTAGGGGTGTTTTCCCACACATGCTGCATATCAATTCTGCCAAATCCCGAAAAGGATATGTTCTGTTCATTTTCTGCATAAAACATACTCCGCTTAAGATATGAATGGGAGGGATCCTGATACAAAGGGAAGTCCACATTTTCTCTTGGGTTGAAATCATCAGGGTTTTTGCTGCCGAGCAACACCGCTCCGCTTTCAAAAACAATATTTATGTTACTGCAAAGAACCACCGAGCCGATAACATATTCACCAACAGGAATATATACTGTGCCTCCGCCTGCTTCTCTGCATTTGTCCACCGCACTCTGAAGCGCTTTTGTATCATTGGTATTTCCGTCTGCCATAGCACCGAAATCCTTAATATTGTACATTTTTATCTTCCTTTCCGGGATTTTGTATATTTAACCGCAATAAGAATTTTCCATTGAGGTATTCATTTGAGAATGAATTGAAGTTATCCTAATTTTAGCAAATATCTGCTTACTCGTCAATGATATATTTTTGTTTTTCAATTCAGGGACGGACCCTTTTTTGTCAAATTTAAACAATTTAGGGACGGACCCTAAATTGATAAAAAACATATTAAATCCGATAAAAAGAAAAAGTGAGCCGTCTGCTGCAACTGAGCGGCTCACTAAGTTTTGAGATTAAAAACCTCATCCATAGTTAGTTGTATCATTGTGGCAACCGTCTTTGGTTTCCACTTTTTTCGTGTATAATATACACTAGCATATAGATATTGTCAATATTTTATTTTTATTCTGTTTTTTCAGGGCATTCTTCCATATGGCATCTACCCGGTCCCTTGCCGAAACCTCTGCCCATACCCTTGCCGTGACCTTTACCTTTAAATCCGTGTCCGGGGGTTTTTTCAATCATTTTGTCATACTGTTCCTGAGTGATTTCACCGTTATCAAGTTTTTCTTTAAGTTTCTCTTGTCTTTCGGCTTCCTTCTCCTGCATCTTTGCATCCATTTCGGCTTTTCTTTCTTCCATTTTTTCTTTCAATGCAGTCTTTTGTTCTTCGGTAAGTTCTTTTTTGTCTGCAAATCTTTCTTCAAGTTCTGCCTTTTGTTCGTCGGTAAGTTCCTTTTTGTTCATTTTGTCATTTTTGAAGAACCCAAATCCGCCTTTGCCACAGAACTTTCCCTTTCCTTCCTTATTCACTCTGAACACACCCGGTTTTTCGGAATCATTTTCTTTTGTTTGTTCCTTTGCCGCCATAACAGATGTAAATACCAATGCACCTGCCGCCATTACGGCAACTGCACCCAACATAACTTTCTTTCCATTGATTTTCATATTATCACCCTCCTTTTCTGGTAATTATATAATACAATGGCAATATAGTTAATATATGATGACTTTTTGATAAAATTGTGAAAATCATACCAATATTAAACAAAAGGACTGCAAAACAAGTTTGCAGTCCCCAAATTGTATTTGATTATTCTTCTGTTGTTTCTGCAGTTTCTTCTGCAACTTCTTCAGTTGCTTCTTCTACTGCTTCTGCAACTGTTTCTGCAACTGTTTCTTCAGGAGCATTAGCCTTTTCTTCTTCTTCAATAATTGCTCTGATAGAAAGACCAATCTTCTTGTTTTCGAGATCGAGTTCTACAACTCTTGCAGTAATGTGCTGACCAACTGTAAGTTCGTCTTCAACTTTACCGATTCTCTTGTTTGCAACCTGAGAAATATGGATAAGACCGTCAACTCCGGGGAAGATTTCTGCGAATGCACCGAAAGGTACGATTCTTACAACCTTACAAGGAATGTCTTTGCCGATTTCGATTTCGGCTTTTACTTTTTCCCAAGGATTGTCTTCTGTTTTCTTGTATCCCAAAGAGATTTTGCCTTTTTCTTTGTCCATTTCGATGATGTAAACTTCTACAGCATCGCCTTCTTTAACAACTTCTGAAGGATGTTTGATTCTTGACCATGAAAGTTCGGAAATATGTACCAAACCTTCTACGCCGCCGATGTCAACAAATGCACCAAAGTTTGTAACAGATTTAACAATACCTGAGTACTTTTTGACAACTTCTGCTTCTGCCCAGAATGCTTCTGAGAGTTTT
>JAZSJF010000077.1:0-3784 GCA_045534195.1 Clostridia bacterium
GATATTGGCACCCATAATAATACTGATTGTCTGGCCAAGATTCATTATACCCGAGTTTACAAAACCAACAAGCATAACGGTTGTAGCAGATGAAGACTGGATTATGGCAGTAACAAGAAATCCTAAGAAAAATCCTTTGAATCTGTTGGAAGTAAGTTTCGCAAGAAATGTTTCAAGTTTACCGCCTGCAAGTTTCTTAAGGCTGTCCCCCATTACATCCATACCGTAAAGGAACAATGCCAGACCGCCTATAAGTGTAAGAATATCAAAAAAATCCATTGTTTTCCTCCTTTTGCAAATTATGATTTAATTATAAAAGAAGTATGTAAAATAATCAACAGGATTTATGTAAAATTTATGTAAAATCTCACACTATATAAAATCTGAAATCAATCTCATCATCATACAATCCGTATTTGTCAATAAGTTTCGGTCCGCAACTGTTGGAGCCTATTCCCGATACTTTGTAGTCGATTCGTATGTTTGTCTTACCATTTGATTTAAGTTCATCAGTATGCATAGCATCACTGAGTGCTTCCTTGGTATAGGATGATACATTTATCTCGAAACTGTCATCCGTTATGAATGTAAGACCATTTGACAATCTGAGATATCTTGTATCAAAATGGTTTCCGTGTTCCTGAGGCATAACATAATTTACATATTCATTATCCGCAGTACTTGTGTACAAGCCGAGTTTTGTATGATAGTGCATATCGCAATAACTTTCACCGTCACCCATACCGTAGTATTCAAAGGAATCATTTTTTACGGGAGATGTAAACTCAAAACCGAATCTCGGAAGATATACTCCGTTTTCTTTGAGGCGCTTTGTAACATACGCCTTCATTTCCACTTTGATTTCTCCGTTATCAAAGAATGAATATACCGCACTGTATCTTATAAGTTGAATTCTTCCCACACCGGATATACCGCCTTCGACAGATATTTTGTTATCCGACACCTGACAGGAATATACCTTTGTGAACAGTCTGTTCATATTCTCCCCTGACATATTGTCATTATTTATATATCCCCATTTAAGTTTGATTTTTCTGTCATTGTCTGTAGGCGCTCTCCATACAGAAAGTCCGGTAACACAATCAAGTTGCTCTATACCATTTTTCACAATACTTTCAAATCCGCCGTAATGTTTGTCAAATATATAGGAATATCCTTCACCTTTTATATATACTTTGTATTCGGTGTCCTCCAAATCACATTTTGGCAAAGACAGGCAGACTTTTTCTCTCGGCACATTCATTTCGTGGCTTTCCATTCCCACTTCATAACCGGAATCATCCTTAAGATACAGATTGAATGTAACACCATATTTACATTTGTCAGGCAATTCAAAAGGAAAATCCATTGAAGTTTCCTTATGGGGTTCAAGACTGATTTTCAGACTCTTTGATTCAGTTACTTTTCCGTCAACCTCAAGGGTAAATGTAAATGTGTACTTATCAAGATTTGTAAAGTCATACCAGTTTTTGATTACAATCTTGTCGTCATCCACTCTTGAATCAAAATACTGATAAGAATATTTGGCATTCAGAGAACCTGCCTTGAATGACCTGTCGGAAAACACAAGGCCGTCGCAACAGAAGTTTGCATCAGTAGTCAGTTCCCCGAAATCTCCGCCGTATTTCTGTACTCCGTCAACAATCTGTGTATGGTCGGACCATTCCCAGATGCATCCGCCTATTGCCTTAGGGTATTTTTTGAAGATTTCCATATAGTCGTGCACATCTCCGGGACCATTGCCCATAGCGTGACAGTATTCGCATTGGAAAAGAGGCATTTTTATATCATCATTATTGATGTTTTCAAGCAGTTTGTCCACGCTGTGATACATAGAACTGTATACATCCACATTCTGAAGTTCACCTTTTCTGCAGGCATCTTCACAATGAATAAGTCTTGAATTATCGCGGTTTCTTGTCCATTTTATCATTGATATATGATTTTTTCCGTGACCGCTTTCGTTACCTGTGGACCACATTATGACAGAAGGATGGTTTTTGTCCCTTTCCACCATTCTCATCATTCTTTCCACAAACATTTCTTCAAATCTGTCATCTGTACAGGGCCATACAGGGTCTTCCACATCATATCCGTATTTTGTATGAGGATTTCTGTTTGCATAACCATGAGTTTCAAGATCTGTTTCATCAATTACATATAAGCCCAGTTTGTCACACATATTTAGAAATTCAGGGTGCGGAGGATAGTGAGAAGTTCTCACTGTATTGATATTTAGTTCCTTCATCTTCGTAAGATCGGTATACAAATCTTCCTCTGTAAGAGTATATCCGTTTAACGGATGGGAATCGTGATGGTTCACACCTTTCAGGATTACAGGTACACCGTTTATGAGAAGTTCATACTTTTCTGAAATTTTTACTTCTCTCATACCCACATAAAAAGGAATATATTCTGTATCTCCTTTTACTATAACTGTATATAAATCTGGTGTTTCCGCAGTCCAGAGGTGTGGGTTTTCAAGAGATTCAACTTTTTTGCCGTCAAAATATATTTCGTAATTTTCTTTGTCCACAGTGATGCTTTTTGTATCTGCTTTTATTTCAACATCTCTGATATGATTATTTTCTCTTGAAAGAAGGTAAACATCTCTGAAAATTCCCGACAATCTGAAAAAATCCTGATCTTCAAGATAACTTCCGAGACACCATTTGATTACCTTTACGACAATGGTATTGTTGCCTTCCTTTACAAAGTCTGTTATATCAAATTCTGCCTGAAGATGTGAGCCCTGAGAATACCCTGCATAAACACCGTTTATATATACAAAAAAACAGGAAGAAACACCCTCGAACACAATGTAAGTCTTTCTGTTCTTCCATATATCATTAATTTTGAAATTCCTTTTGTACACACCGCAGGAATTATCATCAGGAACATATGGCACATCTATAGGATACGGATAATTTATATTGCTGTAACCGCCTTTTTCAAACCCTCTTGTCTGCCAACAGGAAGGAACATCAATTTTATCAGTAAAAACATATGGTTCTACTGCATCAATATCCCTTTCAAAGAATCTGAAATCCCATTCTCCGTTGAGTGTTTTATAAAAAGAAGAATCCGTTTTATCCCCCAACAATGCCTTTTCGAGAGAATCATAGGGTATGTAGTATGCCCTTTGCGGTTCTCTTCTGTATGAACGGTTTTTAAAATCTTCATATATTCTCATAGCAAAATCCCTCCAACATTTGTCTATAATGTTATTCTATCAAACCACAAAATTGATTACAATGTTATATAATGCTATAAATCTTCCAATTAGTGCTGTCGCAAACAAGAGGTTGTCATAAATTATATTAAATTTAAAAAAATTTGAAAAAAGTCTTGATTATTTTAAATTTATATTGTATAATAGTCAAGTGCTTGAATGCAGGTGTGGTGGAACTGGCAGACGCGCTGGACTCAAAATCCTGTGATGGTGACATCGTGTGGGTTCGACTCCCACCACCTGCACCATGAAAAAAGCACTTCACAGGAAGTGCTTTTTTCTATCAATTTAATATTTGGCCGAGTAGTTCAGTTGGTTAGAATGCCAGCCTGTCACGCTGGAGGTCGAGGGTTCGAGCCCCTTCTCGGTCGCCAAAAAGATATATGTATAAATTTGCATATATCTTTTTTATTTTAATAAAAACGAGAAGGGGCGAGAACCCAACGGGCACCCAGCGTTAAAAAAATATTGCCGGTGGCAATGTTTTTAGTGAGGTGTGGCGAAGTGCGGTACCAAAGCCTTTGGCTTGGG